>CAIRYE010000165.1 GCA_903882765.1 uncultured Anaerolineae bacterium | reverse complement strand
TTAGTTGATTTCAATTACAAAACATACACCGTCATAAAGCGCAATTTAAGTGCCAGCACTCCCTCAAATTTTGGTTGCCATGCCTCCCCAAACCTGATCTTTCCCTCCGCAACCATTTCCAAGAAACAAAAAATCCCTTCAGGAAAACCTGAAGGGACCATGATCAAAGCGCGATCGAGTTATAGAATCCACTCATCTAGGTAATAATAGACCGAACCCCAAGGGCCGCCCCATGAAGAGGTAGGGCCGCCTTCTCTGAAATCGCTCCAGCATACTTCTCGGTATGTGTGCCATTCAGGGTAGTAGCCAAATGTGTCGTACAGATAGTTCTCAAAATATTCTGTATCAGGGATGTTCAGGTAATCACCTTCAACATACAGATGAACACCATTTACAGAGTCGTACCAAATTCTGCCGGACCAGTTGTTACCACAACGTTTTGCCAAACTGGTGCTAGGGCCAGCATCTGAACAATTAAGGTTGAGTTGTTTATTAACGTTCAAATTCCAATTGCCGGCCAGTGAGCCGCATGGGGTAACCGCGTAAAAGCTGTATTTCCCTTCGGTAACCATAACTGTAGAAACGCCAGCCACAAGAGTCATCCATTGGTAATTACCATTGGCGTCGACCAACTGCAATTGCACTTCTCCGCCGGTATTGTTGTGCACGAACACCTTTAATTCAGTGGGCTTGCCAGCCAATACAGTACCCGGCACCAACGAAGCTAAAAGAGCGATGACTACGAACAAAAATAACAGTTGTTTTTTCATAATTACTCCTTTTCTATACATTTATTTTACAAAAAAAGAAATTAAATGTAAAGGATTTTTTATTTTTTTTCTGCTTTTTCTTTAACATAATATTTTCTGCCAATTCGGTTTTTTTAGAAAAATGGCTTCGATGAAGGTCTTGCGACCTTCATCATTCAAGCCTTTTCCAACCACGCTCGGGACCACTGTAGGCCCGCCTTTTTTGCTACTAGTATCGCTCTCCCAATAATTATCCGCACCCCTCAAACTTGAACCGAATCAAGTTATCATCCTGATCTCATCACCCCAGAACATACCCAAATAGTCCCCCTCCTCACCCACCCATCGATCAGCCACCCATCCCGAGCCAAATCTTCCCCTACTAAATTTGAACCACAGACCATCCCCTTATTCGCCGCCAGCAACTGCCCAACGTGGTAAAATTACCCGTTAGTACTTAAAGGAAAACCCATGCCAGAACAGATCAACTCCTACAAAAATCGGCGAACCTTCGCCATTATCTCCCACCCCGATGCCGGCAAAACCACCCTCACCGAAAAGCTGCTGCTTTACGGCAACGCCAGCGAGCTGGCCGGCAATGTGCGCGCCCGCAAGAACCAACGCTCCACCACCTCCGACTGGATGGAGATGGAACGTGAGCGCGGCATTTCCATCACTTCCACCGTACTACAGTTCCCTTACAAACATTTGGTGGTGAACCTGCTCGATACCCCCGGCCACCAAGATTTCTCGGAAGACACCTACCGCACCCTCACCGCCGTCGATAGCGCCGTGATGGTCATCGATGGCG
>CAIRYE010000164.1 GCA_903882765.1 uncultured Anaerolineae bacterium | reverse complement strand
GCTGAAACCCCATAGTTGGGATGTGGTTGTAGAAGCCACGGGATCCCCAGCTGGGTTTGAATTAGCCAGAAAGGTGATCAGACCTGAAGGAAAACTGGTTCTAAAAAGCACATACAAAGGGAACATGGAAGTAAATCTATCGTCGCTGGTTGTTCAGGAACTGCACTTGATCGGTTCACGATGTGGACCATTTGCCCCTGCCTTACGGTTAATGCAAGCAAACAAGATCGATCCAACCAAACTGATCGATTCGAGTTATTCATTTAAAGACGCGCTCTTGGGGTATGAACGGGCCGTAACCCGAGGGGCATTAAAAGTACTTCTTAAGCCCTAATATCGCTTGCGATGAACGGGATATTAAAACTGATCTTGGTACCTGCATTTTCCTTGCTGTCTATTTCAATATTCCCGCCGTGCCCTTGGATTATTTCCTTTGAAATAGCCAAACCTAAGCCTGTTCCTGTTACTTTACCTTCGATTCCAGAAACTCGATAGAATTTTTTAAACAAATTAGGAATTGCGGATGAAGGGATTCCAAAGCCATCATCCGTGACTACAAAAGTGCACAACGACTTAGTGAAGGTAACATCTACCTTCACGGTTCCATTAGTTTTATTGTATTTAATGGCATTGCTGATCAGATTGATAAGAACCTGTTTTAGCTTATCCCTATCGGCGATGATCTCCGGAATACCCACTTGAACACTGCGGCTAATGGTAATTCCATCCTCGATCGCCTTTGGTTGAAGTATCGCGATACACTCATCTACCATCGAACCAACTTCAATATTTTTCTTCTGATAACGGGTTCTACCAGATTGCAATCGTGCCAAGTCGAGGAAGGACGAAGCTAATTCACTCAAACGTTTCGTCTCAGAATTAATATTCTTGATGATCTTTTCTGACTGTTCCTTCGAGATCTCGGAGCGCATTAGCAAATAGGTTGCCGTAGATATCGCCGCAAGCGGTGTACGCAGCTCGTGAACAAATTCGTAGATGTGATCGGATTGATAAAATAAGCGGGAGTTCTCAATGGCGACCGCGGCTTGAGCCCCTAACACCACCATCGATTCTTCATCTGTAAGATCATAATGACCTGTTTTTTTATTGATCACCTCGAGTACACCGATCACCTCACCCTTGGAGATGAGCGGAACGCCGATCAGGCTTCTCGTATTTACTTCCACTTTTTTAGCGACGCTGTCAAAGTGGCGTTCATCTTTCGATACATCATCGAGCATTACTGTTTTTCGGTGTTGAAGGATCCATCCTGCGATACTATCCATCGGTACAGATATACCTTGTAAGCGGGGGTCCATATTGGTGGCGTTTTGGAAAAACAGTTTTTTCTCGATAGGATCGTAGAGCAAGATAGAGGCAGCCTCTGAATTTGTGATCTCTTGAGCCGCGAAAATGATGCGGTTCAATAGAGCATCCAACTCAACGGTCGACGCAAGATCTCGAGAGATCTCAAGTAATTTCTTGTAGCGGTCAATTTCAGATGTAGGATTATCGGACATGGTTTTTAACAAAGGTATTCATTGGCTATCATTATTATAACGAATAATAAAGCCTATTATGTAGTTTTCCCGATTCAACTGGGAATATGGTAAAATCCGCAATCATGCTCCCGTAGCTCAGTGGATAGAGCGTTGGCCTCCGGAGCCAAATGCTGCGGTTCGATCCCGCACGGGAGTACAAAAAAGACCATTTAGTGGTCTTTTTTTATTTCGGGAAATATATTTTGCGGCTTGAAGGGGAAAAAGAAGTGAAACTCGCTGCCTGGGCAGCCACGTTCGTCGTAGCCGGGGCTAACCACCCAAATTCGGCCGCCGTGAGCTTTTACGATCGCCCTAGAGAGCGCTAAACCCAGCCCAAGCCCAGAACCCTTGAACTTGAATTTGCTCGAGGATAGCGTATCCACTTTTTCGCCGGGTTGATAAAAGCGGGTAAAAATGACTTCCTGAAGGTCTTTGCTTATTCCTACACCGGTATCGCGCACGATCATTTCAACCCCGGCCTCATCCGTAGTAGATTCCTTTACCGCAAATCCGGTGATAGTGATCTTGCCATGATCTGGCGTAAATTTCACCGCGTTCTGAAGAATATTTAGGAATAATCGCCTGATCGATCCTTTATCCCCCATCATCTTTGGAAGATCCGGTAGGTCGATCATCAGCACCTGTTGGCGCTGGTTGATCACTTTCATCATCTTCTGGGCAACTTCTTTCACCAGTTCATTCATTGATATTTCTTCACTACGTAATTGTTCACTTGATGAATCCAACTTAGCCAGTTCGAAAAGAGAATCTAGTATTTCTTCCTGCTTCAACACACCTTTATATATGCCTTTAAGCAAATCTTTTTGGGTTGCTGGTAATGTTTCATCATCCATCAACATTTCAACATAACCCCGTGTAACCGTTAGCGGGGTTCTCAATTCGTGGGAGGCAATACTGATGAAATTCGATTTAATGGTCTCAAAGTTGGAGAGATCCCGCGATATGTTTTCGAGTGTGGCAATGGATTGCATGAGTTCATCATTCGTCACGGTCAATTTCTCGATCAGCCGCGCGTTTTCGAGGGTTGCGCCTGCTTGAATGGCAACAGACTTTAGGAAAGCGATCTCGAAGGGGTCGTATCGATTCTTTTTTCTGAGTCCAATTGCCAGAAGCCCGATCCAATTTTGTTTTTCAAAAACCGGTATAAAAAGCTCCACGCCAAGCGAAGCAAACCAATGTTTTACTGTCGGGGCAACATTCCCAAAATCGCTGGAAAATTCAAGATCATAAGCCAGCACCGGATCCTGTTGTACTGAAAAGACGCTAACAAGCTGGTCTGTTTTTACGAGGTAAAGGCTGGCTGCTTCGTTTTCGGTAGCAAAGGTGCGGTATTCTTGAAGGAAAAAACCATCTTCGCCCGTTGTTTCTTTTAGGGGATCCACCAAGATCAACTTACTGTGTTTTGCCCCAAGTTTTTCTATGATGAATCGGTCTATGGTTTCTACCACCGAGGAAAGGTTGGTTGTTTTACGCAAACGATGATCAAAATCGCTGATCAAGCCTTGTGTATCCATCTTCACCATTCTAAAAACTGATTTTGTTACCCGATCCAGTCGGTCTGAAAGGAATTGGAAGGTGAAGGTGAGCAAAATAATCGCAGCCGCAAAAAACATAGTACGTTGGGCAGGCTCAGTCAGAAAAGCTAAACCAAAACCAACCGAAATGATGTATGAAAAAACGAAAGCGATCAGAATGCTCTTTTGAAGGGTTTTTTGAAGAATGAATTTTATATCCGGTAATTTTTTGGCAATACTAATACTTAGAATGTATATCAGAATTCCGATTCGCGAAAAAAAGAAGATTGTTGTGGAATTATCAATAAACAAAAGATCAACAACTACCTGTCCGATTACAACGGGTAACCAATAGTACATGCGGTTCCGATGGTGGTATTGATCAGCCCGCGTTAGCGCGACCCGTAGCAGATTGATCGAAAAAACAGTGTACATTAGGCTGGCAAACACAACCTGTTGGATTGTTGCCCCAGCTACAGAAATTCCAATCACACAGACATCTAATAAAATGTATACAGGTTTGATCCGACCGTAAATTTTTTGAATACTATGAAACAAAAGGATGGATAGAAACAAGCCGAGGGACGCTATGGTTATGTTTTGGGATCCAGCTAGTCCTTGAAAAACCCAAAGTCCGATAAATAAGGAAGTGGTATATAAAACGAGGTAAACGGTTGCCGCTTGCATGCGATTTCGGTAGATCAAAAGAACCGTTATCACGGCAAGCAATATTATAATTTGGGCAGTAAAAAGAGGGGCAAAATGCTCAATGATTGTGAAATCGAACATAATCAAAAGTATACACTACATCCTACCTATCATTTCAGCAATCGAGTATATTTATTATGCTAACTAAATT
Organism: uncultured Anaerolineae bacterium; assembly: GCA_903882765.1. Classification (GTDB taxonomy): domain Bacteria; phylum Chloroflexota; class Anaerolineae; order Anaerolineales; family Villigracilaceae; genus UBA5195. The sequence goes on along the minus strand of CAIRYE010000164.1, from coordinate 4,753 downwards.
TTTGGAGAACTCCATGACAATCAGAATGCCTTTTGAATTTCACGTTTCGCGGCAAGCCAGAGTTAAATATTCATTTGATGAAACAATGTTTGCCACCGATGGCAGAGTCATTTTGGCGGACTTTTCCGCGGCTCGTCTTTTTGCCGAGAAAATGAGCAAGGTTCGTGGGAAGGTCATTCCTGCCTCTGAGATCAACGCGATGGGCTTGATCGATGAGGTTCTCCACATCATCATTCGTAAATATGAAGAGCAAAACCCAGGCGTAATGGAAAAGGCATTCTCAAAACTCACGAGCCAATTGGGAAGCGAAAGTATTAAAAAAACACAATTAAAATTCATCGAAGAATTTCCCCCTCGCGCTGTCTACAAAAAGGAAATTTTAACGGAACAATACCTAGAAGGTTCTACCAATGGCAGAACCCACCACCACGTAACCTTAGAAGAGATGTTGATCCTCAACATTACCAATCTAAATCCGGCAACTCATCCCTACAAAGAATTATTTGATGACTCCAATTTAAAAGGCGTTGGTTTTATCCAACTCATCTCGTCCCTCTCCGATTTCTTCAACGGTGAACGCCCCTTTGGTGCTGCCGGCAGCAACGAAACGCTCATTTCCATTCTGCGCGCCCCTGCGATCGCCTCACCATATTCCTTAGAAGGACAGTTGCAATTTTTGATCGGAAAGTGGGGAAATATCCTCGGCGATATCTTCATCCAAAAATTATTGCGCGGTATGGATTTTGTTCGCGAAGAAGCGATCCGCGGTGATTTTTCGGGTGGCTTTGCCGGCGAAGCACCTGTGATCGAATTCAAAGCCTCAGATTACGCCGAATACGAACGTTTCAGCCCCGATAAAGACTGGATGCCAAACCTGATCTTGATCGCTAAGAATTCATATGTATGGTTAGACCAACTCTCCAAAGCATATGGCCGCGAGATCAGAACTCTGGACGCTATCCCCGATGAAGAACTGGAACGGTTGGCAAAATCCGGTATAACCGGTCTTTGGCTGATCGGTTTATGGGAACGCAGTATCGCCTCACGAACCATCAAACAAATGATGGGAAACGCCGAAGCGGTTGCCTCAGCCTACTCACTCAAAGACTATTCTATAGCCAATGATCTTGGCGGCTGGCAAGCCTTAGAAAACCTGCGTTGGCGTGCCTGGCAAAAAGGCATCCGTCTCAGCGCGGATATGGTTCCAAACCATATGGGCATTGATTCCACTTGGGTGGTAGATCACCCCGATTGGTTCTTATCGTTGCCCTACCCACCTTATCCCTCTTATTCATTCAACGGCCGTGATCTTTCGGACGATTCTCGGGTAGGCGTCTTCCTGGAAGACCATTATTATGATCGTTCAGACGCGTCAGTGGTATTCAAACGATTAGACCGCTGGTCTGGTGATGCCCAATATATTTACCATGGCAACGATGGCACCTCAATGCCTTGGAACGATACCGCCCAACTAAATTTCCTGAAAGCCGAAGTGCGCGAAGCGGTCATCCAAACCATCCTGCACGTCGCCCGCAACTTCCCGATCATACGCTTCGATGCCGCCATGACCTTGGCAAAACGACACATCCAACGATTATGGTTTCCAGAACCGGGTTCAGGCGGCGCGATAGCTTCACGCTCTGAGCATGGCCTTACCAAGGAACAGTTCGACCAAGCCATTCCAGAAGAATTTTGGCGCGAGGTTGTTGACCGCGTCGCCACGGAAGTCCCAGATACTTTACTTCTCGCGGAAGCTTTTTGGATGATGGAGAGTTATTTTGTTCGAACCCTCGGTATGCACCGGGTATACAATTCAGCCTTTATGCATATGCTACGCGATGAAGATAATGCCAAGTATCGCATGGTGATCAAAAACACCCTTGAATTTGATCCACAGATCCTCAAGCGCTACGTCAATTTTATGAACAATCCAGATGAGAAGACCGCCATGGAACAGTTTGGCAATGGAGATAAATACTTCGGCGTTGCGACCTTAATGGCAACTCTTCCAGGCTTGCCGATGGTCGGACACGGCCAGATCGAGGGCTTTAAGGAAAAGTACGGGATGGAATACCGCAAGGCTTACTGGGATGAATCTCCCGATCAAGGTTTGATGGACCATCACGAAAGGGTTGTCTTCCCACTCATGCGTAAACGATACCTCTTCGCGGAAGTCGATCAATTCCTACTTTACGATCTCTATACTCCTGAAGGGTATGTAAATGAAGAAGTGTTTGCCTATTCCAACGGTAAGGGTTCTGAACATGCCTTGATCATTTACCACAACAAATACGCCGAAACCCGTGGCTGGATCAAAACCTCAGCCGGCTTTATGAACAAAACCAGCGGCCAGATCCAACAACGGAGTTTAGCCGATGGACTAGATCTGCATTGGAACGACCGTAATTTCGTCATCTTCCACGATGTAAATTCTGGGCTCGATTTCATTCGACCGGTAAATGAATTGGTCGAAAAAGGGATGTATGTTGAGCTCGGCTCATACAAAACCCATGCGTTCATTGATTTTCGCGAGGTGTATGACGAAGACGGTAAGTGGCAGCAGGTTCACCAAAGCCTTAATGGCGCAGGCTATTGGTCGATGCAAGCTAAATGGGATGAAATGTTTAGACCTGCCGAAGAGTTGGAAGAAAAATCAGCGAAAAAGGCAAAGAAACCTAGAAAAACAGGCGTTGCAAAGGTCGCAAAACCTGATACGGTTACAACAGAGAAGCCCAAAACAAAAAAAGAACCCGTTAAACCAACCACCGCGAAAGCAAAAAAAGCGGAATAGGAAATACGAAAAAAAGTATGAGATCCAAGATCGGTCTGTTTGGCGGAACATTCGACCCACCCCATCTCGGGCATATCATCCTTGCCGCAGAGGTACATCAGCAACTTGCTTTGGATAAAGTGATCTGGGTATTGACCCCTGATTCGCCTTTTAAAACAGAACAGCGCAAGGTAGATATTCGCCACCGCGTTGAAATGGTAAAACGCGCCATCGCGGACGATGCGGCTTTTGATATCAGTTTGTTGGAAATGGAACGACCCGGCCCGCATTACACAGCGGATACGGTAGCTCTTTTCAGGAAAAAATTTCCCACAGATGAGCTAACCTTGTTACTAGGTGGGGATTCTTTGGCTGGGTTTCCTACTTGGTACAAACCGGATGAGATCTTGCGGCATATTGACGCTATCGGGGTAATGCTAAGACCAGGCGAAGGGCTTTCGATCGATAGCGCGCTTGATGAATACCCACAACTGAAATCAAAAATCAAGCTTATTCAGGCACCCTTGTTGCAGATCTCCTCGTCCGATATCCGCCATAGGATCCTATCTGGAAATCATTACCGTCATTATCTCCCAGCACTCGTTTTTGACTATATCCGCGAGTTTGAGATATATCAATAATCCTATCGATAACTTCCCACGATTCCGATCAATGAACAATCCCCCAATAAATTGGATATAATGCCATCTATGAGGAAATTAATCATCCTTCTTGCGATCTTCATGATCGTTGGCATCGTCTTTATTAGTTTTGGAGAACTTGAGAAAACTTGGTTGGTTCTTCAACACGCCAATCCATTGTTTTTAATTGCCGCGATCTGTGTAATGCTGCTTAATATTTTGAGTGAAGCCCTCAATTATAAATTTTTATACAAGTTGATGGGGATGGAAGAAAGGTTAAAACATCTTGCCCTTTTAACCTCCACCGCCAGTTTTATCAATGTAATAGCTCCAAGTGGTGGCTTTGGCGGTATTGCCATCTTTGTGGATGATGCCGGCAAACGAGGGAACTCGAGGGGTTTGGCTGCCGCCGCGGGTGCGCTGTTCCTTTTCTTGGAATACACCGCCTTTTTATTGGTACTAAGCCTAGGATTGGTAGTTCTCGTACGCAGGAATGATCTAAACCCTGGAGAGATCTCCGCTTCGGCAATTATGTTGGTCATTGTGCTTTCGCTTGGGTTTGTGATCTACCTCGGCGCTATTTCAGGCGAGCGTTTGGGCAGGCTGTTGCAACAAATTTCGCACTTCTTAAACCGTTTTATCTGGTTCTTCACCCATAAAGAATATTTTTCCGAGATCTCCGCCCACACCTTTGGCTTAGAAGTATCGGAAGGGCTGGGTATTTTACGTTTCAAGAAAAGTAGCTTTATGCTACCGCTTTCCATTTCATTGGTTAGCAAGCTTCTTCAGATCACCATCATGGCTCTCGTTTTTAGAGCATTTAACGTTGATTTTTCTCTTGGCACGGTTGTGGCAGGCTTTTCTTCGGCGTATTTATTTCTGATCGTTTCCCCTACACCTTACGGTATCGGTATTGTTGAAACCATTCTGCCAATGGCTTTTTATTCCTTGAATATTCCTTGGGCTGAATCCGTCATATCCACTTTAGTTTATCGAGGCATTACTTTTTGGGTACCGCTTTTGCTCGGTGGGGTTTCCTTCCGCTATCTTAGTAAGGAATAGCGCTCACCCCCTATTGAAGATCACCGCAGCCCCGTAACCAACAACGGAGGTTGTATCCCCTGTGACCAAAGATGAATTTTGGTAATCAATGATATCGATGGCGTTTGCCCCCATAGAACGCGTAGCAAACATAGCCGCAATGATCGCTCCCAAACCGCAAGCCTCTCCTTCACCGTTCGCAGCAACCCTCATCACTTTTTCAGGCGAATCACTCGCGATCGCGTTGAGCATTGCTATATCCAATTTCCGTGCCGTCTCGTCGGCGTAAAAATGAGATAGG
>CAIRYE010000163.1 GCA_903882765.1 uncultured Anaerolineae bacterium | reverse complement strand
ATGGTTGAATCGCGAACCATCGAAACGGAAGGATGGCAAAAGCACAGTGTGGCGATTCGTTCTGAAGATTTGGTTGACCTAATTGGTTTGGTTTCTCAGTATGTCTTATTCTCGCTGATGAACAACGTAATGCAAGTTCAGATAGAGCCGGCACTTGTAGCGATTCCTGGGATCGAGCGATCTTAAGGGCATAAGCCATTGACATAAAAACAGGAACCCTCATTAATGCAACCGCATCGAGTATGAGGGTTCCTGTTTTTTTAAGATTTAGTGATGGCTTTTGAGGGTTAATCTCGGGTTATAGATTTTTTAGCGTTTCCACCAGCAGATCCCAGATCTTCTCGATGGATGGGATATACATTCGCTCTGTTGGAGAATGCGGGTTCTCGATCGTCACACCAATGGAGATCATATCAATTCCACGATAAATATCCCCAATAGAACTGCATTCCAAGCCAGCATGGATCATTTGAATTTCGGGATTATGTCCAAATAAGGTGTTAAAACTATTTTTGCAAGTAACCAACACCTTCGAATTCATATTAGGCTGCCAGGCTGGGTACGATGTTTCTGTGCTAATAGCGCAGCCAGCTAAGCGGGCTACAGAATGCACGCGGCTTGAGATCTCACGTAATTTCGACATGGATGTGCTGCGCTGACTGGTGATGATCTTGAGCTGAGTTGGTTTGAGTTCGATGCTAGCAAGATTGTTGGATGTTTCAACAAAACCTGGAATAGAAACAGACATATTGGTTACGCCGTGAGGCAATGCGTTTAGAACGGAAATGACCTTTTCGGAGAGCTCAACGGAGAGCGAATCGTGTGGGACTTTAATGACCTCAACGCTAACCCGGATGCTTGACTCAACTCCCTTGTACTCTTCCTGAAAAACTGATTCAAGGTTCTTGATGATCAATTTTGAAGATTCAACTTTTCCTTCTGGAAGGAGAATTACAGCTTCAGCCCCTCGGGAAATAGCGTTGTGCGCCGTTCCGCCGCTGATGGATCGGATCTCCACAGGTCCTAGTTGGCTCAATTCGTTCAATGTTCGGGCGAGCAGCTTGTTGGCGTTGGCAAAATTCTTGTGAATATCCACACCCGAATGACCGCCTCGGCAGCCACTGACAATGATCTTGAGTGCTGACGTGAGAGATGTTTTCTGAAATCGGATCGGTAACGTGAGATGAGTAGTTTCGCCGCCGGCGCAGCCAACAACAAAGGTCCCTTCGTCTTCCGAATCAAGGTTGATCAGGGTATTGCCGGTGATGAAACCGGGTTTGAGGAAATTAACACCGCTCAGCCCCACTTCTTCCTTTACCGTGAACAGGAATTCAAGCGGAGGGTGGGCGATAGTATGATCATTGGCTACCGCTAAGGCTAACGCGATTGCAATGCCATTATCAGACCCAAGCGTGGTGTTATCCGCTCGCATCCAATCACCATCCACAATATTCTGTATCGGGTCTTTAGAAAAATCATGGCTCGATTCCGGAATTTTTTCACAAACCATATCCATATGGCCTTGTAAAACTACCGCAGCATGGTCCTCGTAACCTTTTGTTCCAGGCACAAGAATAACGATGTTGCCTGCTTCATCGACTTTGGAGGCGAAACCAGATTCCGAGCTGATCGTCTGCAACCAAGAGCACACCGCCGCTTCATTCCCGCTACAACGTGGGAAGGCGGAAAGTTGCTTAAAGAAATCAAGAATGATAGGGGTTTTATTTGCCATGGTTTAACTGCCTCTCTAATTCAGTTCGCACTACTAGTGGATTTGCTTTTCCTTGCGCTTTTTTCATTACTTGGCCAAACAAGAAATTGATAACGGTGACCTTCCCGTCTTGATAACTCTGTACTTCCGGCTCGTTTTCTTGAAGAACAGTGGCGATCAGATCATTGATCAAGGTTGAATCAGATACCTGGCCCAAATTCTTAGCCAGAATAATGTCCTTGGCGGTTTTACCGCTATCAAACATATCAACGAGAAGTGTTTTCGCGGTTTGATGGTTGATCGTTCCATCGAGGATAGTGCCGAGCAGATCCGCGAGCCCCTTTGCGGTGATCGGAGAGTTTAGGATGGATGCGTTACGGGAGGATAACAAGGCCATAAGTTCCCCCGTAACCCAGGAAAAGACAGTTCGAATGGATACCGCGGGATTTTCTTTCACGACAGCTTCAAAAAAAGTACAGGTATCAATATCGCCAGCTAATTGCCAAGCTTCTTGCTGCTGTAATTGGTATTGTTCTACAAAACGTTTGGCTTTTTCCCAGGGGGTTTCGGGCAATGAGCTGTACAAACCATTCAGCCATTCTCGGTCAACCGTGATCGGAGGGATATCGGGTTCAGGGAAATAGCGGTAATCGTGAGCGTCTTCCTTAGATCGTTGACTGTAGGTTTCTTGTTTTGCTTCGTCCCAGCCAACAGTTTCTTGTTTCACTTTTCCACCGCTTTCGATCAAAGCGATGTGTCGCTTTATCTCAAAATCTACACCGCGTTCCAGAATACGGAAAGAGTTCAGGTTTTTGATCTCAACCTTGGTGCCTAGTTCTTCCTGGCCAACCGGGCGAACAGAAATGTTTGGCTCAATTCGCATAACCCCTTTTTCAAGGTCGCCGCTATTCACACCCAGATAGCGAACCAAAGCCCGCAAATATTCGGCGTAAACTCTCACTTCTTCTGCGGAGTGGAAATCGGGTTCAGTTACGATCTCGAGCAACGGAACGCCAGCGCGGTTTAGATCCACCAGCGAATACGTTTCATTTGCCGAGGTGGCGTGAGTGAGTTTTCCGGTATCTTCTTCTAAATGAACGCGGCGAATGCGGATATCTCGATACCCTTGAGAGGTATAGAGAGTGATCTTGCCATTCGAGGCGATCGGTTCATCGTATTGGGTAATTTGGTAACCCTTGGGTAGATCGGGGTAGAAGTAATTTTTTCGTGAAAAAACGCTAGTGGTTGCCAAGGTGCAGCCAAGGGCAGCGGCAACTTTATAGCCATATTCAATTGCCTTGATATTTGGAACGGGGAGAGTGCCGGGATGGCCAGCGCAAATAGGGCAAACCGCTGAGTTTGGTTCGGCGGAGGGTAGGTCTACCACCGCGCACGAACAGAACATCTTGGATGATGTCAGCATCTCAACGTGGATCTCTAAACCGATCACTGGTTCAAATTGCATATTCTTTTTCGAGGAGCCCTTTGTTTTTTATTTTGTGGCGTGAATTATGAATAGATGCTAGAAAAGGTCAAACCCTTCTTCGTCATCTTCATCGATCTCGTCTTCCATGTCCGCTTCGTCGCGCTCAATATGCAGCCATAATAGCAACACTTGCCCGTCATCTGTTTCCACCGAGCGGGCAGCTAAAATTGGCGCGGTCGCTTCCAGCCCGAGCTCATCCTTGTAATGAAGGATGATCGGTTGTTGTTGTTTCCACCGTTTATAACAACGTTCCACCAAGGCTGGCCCATTAAAGGTACGTAGGCGGGTAAGCGCGGTAATAGAGAAACTATTGGTTTCATTTAAACCCAATGCCCATCCATCCTGAACTGGTTCAAAAACGGGGGTTGGGCCTTCGATGATGGTAATTTTATCGTCCATAGATCTTCCTTATCGCTAAAAATATACCATAAAAGGAAGAATGTTTTGTTGGTGAATACCGCTTTGCATGTCGATAATACTGACAAAAATCATCAAAAATAGTTATTATTTATGATTGTGAAATTTTCCACGTACTGTGCCATTATGTTATACTTTGCACATTCTAAATCTACCCCTTGAGGGAGTTTTGTTATGCTGTCATCTGAATACATAGCAATTGCAGTGTTCATTGCAATTACCGCTTTAATAAGCGTAATTGCAATTGTTTTGGGCACACTCTTTGGCCCAAAAAGACCCGCGGGCAAGAAAACAATGCCTTACGAATCGGGTATGAATCCTATCGGTCCCGGGTCTCGCAGGGTGCCGATCCGATTCTATTTGATCGCGGTTCTTTTCATCTTATTCGACATAGAAGTCGTCTTTTTTATTCCCTGGGCACTGATCTTCAAAGACTCCGTCGCTAGTGGCAATGGCTTGTTTATGCTATCTGAGATGTTTGTTTTCGTTTTGATCTTGCTTGTGGGTTATGCCTATGCCTGGAAGAAAGGAGCTTTGGAATGGGATTAGAACAAAAACTCGGTGAAATGGGTGTTGTTACCGCCAAGTTAGAAGATCTGGTAAATTGGAGTCGGTCGAGCGCGATGTGGCCAATGTTATTCGGTTTGGCATGTTGCGCTATCGAGATGATGGCTGCCCAAGCGGCGAATTATGATATGAGCCGTTTCGGTATGGAATTGATGCGTCCGAGCCCCCGCCAAAGTGATCTGATGATCGTTGCTGGCCGGGTTTCCCGCAAAATGGCTCCGGTTGTGCGTCGTTTATATGACCAAATGCCCGATCCTAAGTGGGTGATCGCCATGGGTGATTGCGCTTCTTGTGGTGGTGTGTTCAATAATTATGCGGTTGTGCAAGGCGTCGATGAAATTGTGCCGGTAGATGTGTATGTCGCTGGCTGCCCTCCGCGTCCTGAGGCTCTGATCCATGGGGTAATAACGCTCCATGAAAAAGTTAAGAGAGAAAAAATGAAGGATTGGGCATAATATGAGCGACTCATTAGACTCTGTTATTGCTCACATCGCGGAAAAATTCTCAGCTACTATTTCTGAGTTTGCTGGAGAAAAAACACTCCTTATTGCCCCAGAAAAAGTACTTGATTTGGCCAAGTATTTAAAAACCGCGATTGGATTTGAGTTTTTATCCGCTCTCACCGCGGTCGATTATTGGCCCGCTGAATCCCCCCGTTTTCACTTATTCTACCGTTTCACTTCCATTTCGAGGCAATTTACCCTCAATGTGCGTATCCCTATTTCAGGTATCAAACCCGTTGTTAGCTCAATTGAGCCTTTCTATTACAACGCCGGTTGGCACGAGCGCGAAGTGTTCGATATGTTCGGAATCAAATTTGATGGCAATAAAGATCTTCGAAGGATCTTAATGCCGCATGACTGGGAAGGGTATCCACTCAGGAAAGATTATCCTCTTGGATATGAAGAACCGCAATTCACCTTTAATTATGATGAGATCGCTGTTCGCAAACCCTTTGCCAAGAGCAGGCCCGAGGAATAATATGAGCCAAATTGAAAACGTATCTTTAGACGAAATCAAACACCTTGTCTCCAACAGAGCCATAGAAGGCGAAACAATGTTGCTCAACATGGGTCCGCAGCACCCTTCTACTCATGGTGTTCTGCGCTTATTGCTCGAGTTGGATGGTGAAACGATCGTCAACGCTATTCCCGATATTGGTTTTCTTCATACCGGTATTGAGAAGAATATGGAAGCGAAAACCTTCCAAAAAGCTGAAGTAATGACCGATCGTATGGATTACCTGAACACGGTTGGAAACAACTTTTCGTATTGTTTGGCTGTCGAAAAACTGGTTGGTCTTGATGTTCCTGAGCGAGCGCAATACCTGAGAGTCATTTTGGCGGAACTACAGCGTTTGGCGTCTCACATGGTCTGGCTGGGAACTTCAGCCCTCGACCTAGCAGCGATGTCCAACTATATGTACACATTCCGCGAACGCGAGATCATTCTTGGCATCCTCGAGATGGTTTCTGGCCAACGCATGATGACCACCTACATTCGCCCTGGTGGCGTATGGCGAGATGTTCCCGCCGAGTTTGAGGGAGCGGTTCGAGACCTGCTCAAGATCTTACCCAAGCGAATTGATGAATACGAAACCTTATTGACCAAAAATCCATTGTTTATTGATAGAACCGCTGGTATTGGTAAGGTTTCCCCTGAAGACGCGATGAGCTGGGGTTTATCCGGCGCGTCCCTTCGCGGCTCAGGTGTAAATTACGACCTGCGCAAGTTTGCCCCCTATAGCTCCTACGATCACTTCGAATTTGATGTTCCATTACAAACAGATGGCGATGTTCGCGCCCGATACTTGGTGCGTATGGCGGAAATGCGCCAATCCATTCGTATTATCTACCAAGCTCTCGATAAGCTTCCTTCCGGTCCTATTCGGTCGAACAATCATAAATTTGTTCCCCCGCTGCGGTCCGAGATCGGTACCAGCATGGAAGCTCTCATCCACCACTTTAAGTTGTGGACAGAAGGCTTTACAGCGCCCAAAGGCTCTGTGTACGTTGGGGTTGAGTCGCCTCGTGGAGAGTTGGGTTGTTTCTTGGAAAGTGATGGCGGTACCAAACCGTATCGAGTCCATTTCCGCACCCCTTCATTTGATAACTTGCAAGTATTACCGGTTCTCGCCAAAGGCAGCCTCGTTGCCGATGTCGTTGCGATTATTGGTTCAGTCGACATTGTCCTGGGAGATATTGACCGATGAGTCTCAAGGAAAAATATTCAGAAGAAGTAAACGCGATCTTCGCAAAGTACGAAAACAAGCGATCTGCGGTAATGCCCTTGCTTTATCTCGCCCAACGAGAAGGCGGTTATGTTACCAAAGAAAGTATGGCTGAGATCGCCGAAATGTTAGAGATCGAGACCACGGAAGTGGCTTCGATCGTTGGTTTTTACTCGTTATATCACGATGAAAAAGCCGGTAAATATCGTATGCAAGTATGCGCCGATCTCCCCTGTGCCTTACGCGGAGCTGATAAGTTCCTCGAATCACTTTGCCAGAATCTTGGCGTAAAAGTAGGCGAGACCACCAGCGATGGGTTAGTGACGGTTGAATCAGTGATGTGCCTAGCTGGTTGCGATAAAGCCCCTATGTTCCAACTCCAAGAAGGTGACCGCGTAACATATCATGAAAATATGACCGTGGACAGAACGATGGAATTGGTAGAAGCGCTCAAAGCCGCTGGTAAGGAGGTGAAGTAATGGAACATTTCCTACTTCGTCATCTAGATATTGCTGACATTAACGATATCAATATTTACAAACAGAATGGCGGTTTTGAAAGCCTCAAAAAAGCCGTAACCATAATGCAGCCACAACAAGTCACTGATGAAGTGAAAGCTTCCGGTTTGCGTGGTCGTGGCGGCGCTGGCTTCCCAACCGGCGTAAAGTGGTCCTTCTTGCCAAATAACATTTGGCCGCATTATGTGGTTTGTAATGCTGATGAATCAGAACCAGGAACCTTTAAAGACCGCGAGATCATGGAACGTAACCCATTCCAATTTTTGGAGGGTGTTGCGTTGGCCTGTTACGCTGTTGGCGCCAATGAAGGCTACATCTACCTTCGCGGCGAGTTCCTTCATGTGCAAGAATACCTCGACAAGTGCATTGGCGAAATGGAAGCAGCCGGTGCCTTGGGCGAAAAACTATTCGGCACCAGTTACAACCTCAAACTAAAAACACATCTAGGCGCTGGCGCTTACATTTGTGGCGAAGAAACCGCTTTGCTCGAGTCGATCGAAGGCAAACGAGGTCAGCCACGTGTAAGACCCCCCTTCCCTGCTGTAGTTGGCTTATACGGCAAACCTACCGTTATCAATAATGTAGAAACCCTTACCAACCTGCCTTTCATTGTAGAAAAAGGCGCTGCCTGGTACCGAACCCTCGGCACCGAAAAAAGCCCTGGCGTAAAGGTCATTTCACTCTCCGGGAATGTGAACAAACCCGGAAATTATGAGCTGCAACTCGGAACTACCTTCCGCGAGTTGATCTACACCCATGGTGGCGGCATTCCCGATGGCCGGAAGGTCAAGGGCATTATGCCTGCTGGTGCATCCTCTTCTATCATTCGCGTGGATGATTCCACCTTTGATACGGTGATGGATACCCCGATGGATTATGAGAATGTACAGAATATCGGATCATTGCTCGGTTCCGCGTCCGTCATCATCATCGATGACAGCCACGATATGGACTGGGTAATCAATAAGACCGTTCATTTCTTCAAACACGAATCCTGCGGTAAATGTACCCCCTGCCGCGATGGTAATTATTGGATGCTCAATATTGTCGAGCGCATCCACGAAGGGCATGGCTCCCAAAAGGACCTCACCCTGCTCAAGAGTGTTGCCAATCAGGTAAATGGCAAATGTTTATGCGCCCTTGGAGATTTTTCGACCATGGCTGTAAGCTCCGCCCTTGAACGTTTCCCTGAAGATTTTGATAAAAAGGTGAAGGCATAATATGGCCAAAACAATAACCCTCACCATTGATAACACAAAGGTATCAGTACCCGAAGGAACCTTGGTAGTTGACGCCGCTAAGAAAGTTGGCGTTGATATTCCAGTGTTTTGCTATCACCCTAAAATGGAGCCGGTTGGAATGTGCCGGCAGTGCTTGGTTGAGATCGGTCGCCCCATGTTCGACCGGGCCACCGGCCAACCTGTTTTAGAAGCGGATGGCTCCCCCAAGATCCAATTCATGCCCAAGCTTGAAACTGCCTGTACCAACACAGTTTCTGATGGGATGGTTGTTCTTACCGAGACTGAGCGGGCGAAAGCCGGCCAAAAAGAGATCCTCGAACTCTTACTAACCAATCACCCGTTGGATTGCCCCATTTGTGATAAAGGTGGCGAATGCCCGTTACAAAACTTAACCTTGGAGCATGGTTCTGACCAGAGCCGCTTCAATTTTGCCGACAAGCAACACCAAGAGAAGAACGTTGCTCTTGGGGATATGATCTTCATCGATCGAGAGCGCTGTATTCAGTGCGCCCGTTGTATCCGTTTTCAGGATAAGATCGCTGGTGACGCTGTGCTTGGTTTCTACCAGCGCGGTAGAAATACCGATGTGGTTACCTTCTCAGAACCCGGTTTCGACTCGGTCTTCTCTGGTAACACCACCGATATCTGTCCGGTCGGTGCTCTCACCACGGTCGATTTCCGCTTTGGCGCTCGCCCTTGGGAGCTTAAAAACGCGCCCTCAATTTGTTCGCAGTGCCCGGTAGGTTGTAATGTAACCTACAATGTACGCCGCGAAGCTAAATCGGGTGGCGGATATGTCATCAAACGCGCTCTGCCACGCCAAAACGAACAAGTGAACGAGATCTGGATGTGCGATAAGGGCCGTTTCGCTGGGTATCACTACACAGAATCCCCCTCCCGTTTACACCTCGACGACGCGGAATTTGCCGCGAACATCAAAAAAGCTGGCGAACTGATCATCTCCGCCAAATCAGATCTGGTTGTTTTGGTAGGCGAACGTTTGACCAACGAAGACCTCTTCAACCTCAAATCCTTGACCGCTGGCGTCAAAGGCCAGATCTACTCCTACTCAAATATGGGTGGTGGTGAACTCACTGCCTCTTACGGTCTCACTTCAGGTTCTGATCTAGGCGCGCTTGGCAAGGGCGATACCATTCTTGTGGTCTCTTCCGACCTCTACAACGAAGCACCCATTTGGCATTTGCGCTTAAAAGCTGCCGCCCAACGCGGCGCGACTCTCATCGTAGCCAACGCCCGCGATACCAAGCTAGATAAGTTTGCCTCCTTCGTCGTTCGCTTTGCTTATGGAGATGAAGTTCAAACAGTGAACGGATTAACCGGCAAAGATAAGATCGGTTCCGCTATTACAGAAGCCAAGAACTTGGTGGTCTTCTATGGATCTGATGGTCTTGGCTTTGATGGTACGAATGAAGTAGCCAACGCCTGTGCCGCGCTGATAAAGAATCGTGTCGGTAAACCCAATAACGGTTTGGTAGGTGTTTGGCAAAGCGCTAACTCACAAGGTGTTTGGGAGCTTGGTATTAAACCTGCCACCAACCTTGCGGACTTGGTCAAAGGAAAAGTGGTCTACCTTGTAGCCGCTGATCCAGCTGGCGATAGCCCTGCCCTTTCCGAAGCTCTTGCTTCAGCGAAAGCTGTTATTGCCCAAGATGTGCTCGAAACCGCGACGACCGCCATGGCAACTGTTGTCTTGGCTGCCCAAACTCACACCGAGCGCGAAGGCACCTTTACTTCCGGCGAACGCCGAGTCCAGCGTCTCTACCAAGCGGTTCCCGCCCACAAAGGGACCAAAGCGGATTTCGCGATCGCGGCTGAAATTGCCCACGCTTGCGGTATCGAGCTTGAAGGAAAATCCCCAATGTTGGTGATGAAAAAGATCGCCGCCGTTGAGAAAACGTTTGCCAAGATCAGCTACGGAGACCTTGCCAAAGTTACCGAACAGTGGCCTGAAGTTGGTAAGGGTGACCTGTACTTTGGTGGTTCTTCCTACAAAAATACTCAGGGTCTTGGCACACACTTGGCCTATGTTAGTAACTTCATCAAATTGAGTGAAGTGAAAACTACCCCCCGCTTTGGCGAGGATGTAGTTTTCGCTGTTCCGGTTACCAAACTGTTCGATCAGGGCACTACCGTAAAACCCGCCCAGAACCTTCAAGACCGTATTTCGCAAGCACGTATCGCTATGAATCCGGCGACGGCGGAAAAATTTGGTCTAGTTGTTGGTGATTCTGTTGAGATCAAATTAGACGGCATAGCCTATGCCGCTATCGTCAAAATGGATCGCTCCGTCGCCACAGGCGTTGTGTTGGTTCCTCGCAGTTTTGGAATTTCGATCACAAAACCTTCTGCTGTAGAGATCCTTTCAAAACAGCCGATTCATGTAGGAGGTAACTAATGGACTGGGCTTTGATCCTCGAATGGATCCTAAAAGGTTTGATCCTGGTGTTGATCTTACTTACCGGCTTTGCTTACCTTACCTGGATGGAACGAAAAGTTCTTTCCAGAATGCAAGTTCGCTACGGGCCAAACCGAGTTGGTAAGTTCGGTTTACTACAACCAGTAGCTGAAGCGGTAAAACTCATCTTCAAAGAAGAGTTGATCCCCGACCAGAGCGAAAAAGTATTGTTTATTCTTGCCCCGATACTTACCGTGGTACCGGCCATTGTTATTACCGCTACCGTTCCGTTGGGACCAGATATTGTTCTCTTTGGCCGCACCATTGCGCTTTCCATCGCCAATATCGATGTAGGCGTTCTATATGTAACTGCCATCGCGTCCATCGCGGTGTACGGTATCGTGTTGGCTGGTTGGTCCTCAAACAATAAATACGCCACCTTGGGCGGGTTACGCTCCACAGCCCAAATGGTGAGTTATGAACTGGCATTAGGTCTTTCTTTTACTGCGGTTATCCTAATGGCTGGTTCAATGAATATGTACGATGTCGTCGCGGCCCAAAAAGATCTTTGGTTCGCGGTATTACAGCCAACCGGCGCGGTGGTCTTCCTCATCGCGACCCTGGCAGAGCTCAACCGCGCGCCATTTGATATGCCTGAAGCGGAACAAGAACTTACCGCGGGTTACCACGTGGAATATTCAGGGATGAAGTTCGCCTTATTCTTTATGGCAGAATACAGCAAGATGATCGCCATCGCGTCCATTGCGGCAACCATCTTCTTTGGTGGCTATCGAGAATTCTGGTTCCTAAAAGACACCATCCTCAGCGTAGATGTCCTTCCTGGGCTTGCCCCCGTTTACCTGTTCCTAAAGATCCTGGTTATGCTCTTCGGTATGATCTGGGCTAGAGCAACCCTTCCCCGCATCCGCTACGACAGACTAATGTCCTTTGGATGGAAGGCTATGTTGCCTCTCTCCCTTTCGCTCGTGATCGTCACCGCCATTGGCATTGCCCTT
>CAIRYE010000162.1 GCA_903882765.1 uncultured Anaerolineae bacterium | reverse complement strand
TTAGTGGTAGAAAACCCAGCTACTTCCTCCCCAGGGATGGCCTTCTTGCTAGCTACGATCGAAAAATACGGCGAACCTGGTTATTTAGAGTATTGGAAAGCGCTCAAAGAGAATGGAGTGACTGTTGTGGATGGTTGGGAAACCGCTTACTACACCAATTTCAGTGGCTCCTCAGGGTTTGGCCCACAACCGATGGTGGTTTCGTATTCATCTAGCCCAGCAGCGGAAGTAGTTTTTGCCACGACCGAACTTACCGAATCACCCAACGGTACGATCAGCTCCCCCGGCTCTTGTTTCAGACAAGTTGAATTCGCCGGTATTCTTACCGGCACCAAAAACCGTGCTTTGGCGGAAAAATTCCTCGATTTCTTGCTCGATGTCCAATTTCAAGAAGGTATGCCATTGACCATGTTCGTTTACCCCGTCAATAGCAAAGCTAAGTTGCCTGAGGTTTTTTCCTATTATGGACAGGCCGCCGCAGAACCCGCCTACTCTCCCCAAGGTCTCGAACAAAACCGAGACCGTTGGATCCAAGAATGGACTGCTACCGTTCTCCAATAAACATCAATCAAATCAGGGTTCCTTCGCTCTTTGAGGGAACCCTGCCCATCCCTTGAAAAAACCTCTAACCCTTTTCTTATTAACCGCGCCGATCCTCTTTTTGGGGATATTTTACTTTCTGCCGGTATACCGGATCTTATTGGTTAGTTTGTCAGCAGACTTCATCTCGACATCAGGAATCAATGTTCCAAGAATTTTGCGGGTGATCGGCTTTACTCTTTACCAAGCCTCGCTTTCCGCCGTAATTACCTTGTTGGTTGGTACATCGATCGCCTATCTGCTTCACCTCTACAACTTCAAACTAAAAAACATGCTGTTTCTGCTCACAGCGATCCCATTTATGTTGCCCACGGTAGTGGTTGCCACAGGGTTTAATTCTTTACTTGGACCAAATGGGGTTGTGAATCTACTCTATTCCGCTATAAGTCAATCACCCAAACCACTGATCGTTTTCACAGGTACTATTTGGGCTATTGTCGCTGCTCATGTTTTTTATAACGCCACTATTGTCATCCGTATGGTGAAAAATACCTTAGACAAGCTGGATCCATCGCTGGTAGATTCGGCAAAAATGTTGGGGGCATCATCGATTCGGGCTTTTATTACTGTCACATTACCCCGTTTAGCGCCTTCACTGTTAGTATCAGGTTTTTTGGTCTTCTTCTTTGATTTTACAAGTTTTGGGGTGATCTTGATGCTGGGGGGACCGAAGTTTGCGACCCTTGAAGTTGAGATCTTTACCCAAACGATGCATTACCTCAACTTGCCCTTTGCCGCGATTCTATCCATCATACAGATCTTTTTCACGATCACTTTTTCCATTATTTACAGCCGTAATTTGGCGAACGGGGAAGAAAACATAACATCCAAGATCAACTGGACAGTCGGCAAAGCTCCCCGTTCATTCAGCGAAAAAAGCGTTGTCGCCTTGCTAACGGTTTTCGTCGTAGTCTTGTTTTTAGCGCCGATCATCGCCTTACCGATTCGCTCTTTCACTGTATTCGAGTCTTTACGAACGATGGAGACATTCCAGATCGAAAATTTCTTTACCTTCAACCACTACTTTGATCTGTTCACAAACAGCCGCAACTCCTATTTTTATGTTCCACCCTTCGAAGCCTTAAAGAATTCCTTGCTATTTGCCATCTCCACGATCCTGTTATCCTTGGCGATCGGGCTTCCTTCGGCATTTTCTTTGGCTAAAAACAAAACCATCCGTAGATGGTTGGAGCCGCTCTTTATATTGCCTTTGGGAACTTCTTCGGTTACGTTGGGGTTAGGGTATATTCTTTTTTTCAATCGGTCAATTTTCCCCGGTGGTGAAAACCTTCTCACATCGCCATGGCTGCTTCCATTTGCGCATACAACCATCGCCTTACCATTCGTTATCCGCAATTTACTTACCGCCATTCAGCAAATTCCCGCAAATTACCACGAATCTGCAAAAACATTGGGAGCTTCCCCCGTTCAAACCGTCCTCAACATCGACCTGCCCATCCTCAACCGCGCTTTGGTTAGTTCGGCGGCATTTGCCTTTACCATCTCACTTGGGGAGTTCGGCGCTACCTCTTTATTATCACGGCCTGATTTTCCAACACTGCCAACAGCGATCTACCGCTTCATTTCGCAACCGGGCGCTTCGAATTTCGGCCAAGCCATGGCAATGTCTACTATCTTGTTTGTGTTATGCGGATTAGGCATCGCCATCATTGAAAAAACTCAAACCAACTACAAATAACCTGATTATTTCATCCATCCCTTGGGATAATGATTTTTTAACGATCCCTGAACCCCTTTGCCCCAACCAATTGGGAATCCATCTACCGTTATAACCGTCCACCCCTTCGAGGTTGTTTCAAGAATTCCGCCCTGAAGATAAGAGGAGATATGCGGGCTAGTTGAATCAAGAGGGTGCGTATTTTTGAAGGCTTTAGCCGGCAAAAATAATGCCAGGGGGTGAGAGGGTTCGAAGCGGTCTTTCTTTAAGTTTCCAAACCAAACCCCGTGATGGGCAACCCTTAATGTACCTGTTTCCGGAACCTCCTCCGGTTGGTAATAAAGACGGTCTCCTACAACTTTCAGCCGTTCCTCATCGATCTCCAACGCAAGGACATCTTGGCAAAACGCCCGCCACGAGAGCAGATCTGCTTTCGCAAGCGGTTTGCGCCATTGATCCTTGCCTTTTTTTTGTTCTTTTCCGTCCTTTTTTCTCATCAGGCAAGCAAAATGGCCTTCACCAACGATCTTATGTGGAAACAACCTGATCGCTTTCGAGATCGAGGGGTCAACACCGATCCATTCCGGTTTTCCTTGATCAAAGCCAGCCACCGAAAAGATATCCACCACTTCCATCTCTGGATAGGTTTTTAACACCTCAGCGATCACGCCTTCATCTTCTTCAGGTGAGAAGGTACAGGTGGAGTAGAGAAGATGTCCGCCCGGCCGCACACATTTCGCTGCAATTTTCATGATGTTTTTCTGCCGAACAGCGCAGCCTTCCACCATATCCTGTGACCATTCCGCGCGGGCTCCCTGGTCCTTGCGGAACATCCCCTCTCCGGAGCAAGGAGCATCTACCAATACTCTGTCAAAATACGGACCAAATGTATCTGCCAACCGCTCAGGTGTTTCGTTGGTGATCAATACATTTCCAGCACCCCAGCGTTCAACATTCTGGATGAGATGACCTATGCGTTTATCTTTGATCTCATTGGCAACCAATAAACCATTTCCACCCATTAGGGCAGCCAATTGGGTCGTCTTGCCGCCAGGCGCGGCCGATAGATCCAACACTCGGTCGGTAGGCAGAGGGGATAGGATTTGCGCCGGCACCATGGCGGAAGGATCTTGCAGATAATAAACTCCAGCGGCATGATAGGGATGCTGACCTGGTCGATCCGACCCGCTGAGATAATACGCGTTATCACACCAAGGAACTTTCTCTCCCAATTGGAAGGGTGATTGCTCGACGAATTTTTCCAACGAAGTTTTCAACGTATTTACGCGCAATCCTGAGACCGGCTGACCATCGAGTGAAGCGCTAAAGGCTGGAAACTCCTTCGTTGAGATCAATTTTTCAAATTTTTCAAGGAAAAGAGGTGGAATTGGTATGTTTCTATTAGAATTCATAT
Source organism: uncultured Anaerolineae bacterium (assembly GCA_903882765.1). GTDB lineage: Bacteria > Chloroflexota > Anaerolineae > Anaerolineales > Villigracilaceae > UBA5195. Next base: position 3,390 of record CAIRYE010000162.1, on the reverse strand, counting down.
CGTTATTATAAATTGTTATTTCAACGTAGGATTTGGAGGTTCGCGATGCGCTTTGAAGAGCTAAATTGGATGGATGTGGAAAATTACCTGAAGAACGACACTAGGGTCATTCTTGTTATTGGCGCGACTGAACAGCATGGCTACCTCAGCCTGCTCACCGATATTAAAATTCCATTAGCTTTGGCAGACGCGGCCTCAACGGAAACCGGCGTGTTAGTAGCCCCTCCGCTCAATTTTGGCAGTTCGCCTTACTTCTTAGATTATCCTGGAACGATCAGCCTAAGCATTTCTACCTTAGTTTGCGTTATGAACGATATCCTTACCTCGCTATATACTGCTGGATTCAGGAAAATATTGGTGCTTAATGGCCATGGCGGTAACAGCGGCGCTAAGGCGGTACTTTCTGAATTTCTAAATTCACATCCCGATTGCCAGATGAATTGGTATGAATGGTGGAATTCGCACTCAGTGGAAGAGATCTGCGTGAATCACGAGATCAAACCAGCGCACGCAAATTGGCTTGAGGCATTCTCTTTTACAACAGTGAGCGAGATGCCCGATGAGTTCAAAACTCCGCCATCCATTCCTGGATTAATGGACGCGAAAACGGCCAGAGAGGTTTATGGCGATGGTTCCTTTGGTGGTTTTTACAAAGTCAATGATAAAATAATGGGCGAGATCTTTGAAGCTACCTTGAAGGATATATTACAATTGCTTCAGTTTTAAATTCGGTTCTTTGGTGGGCGAAAAATGATTCACAACTTGCTTAAAAATATACAGAATGATATACTTTCCAACTTGGTATTAAATCGTAAAAATCAAATCCTTTTCGCGAGCGACTGAACTCATTCAGGGCTTGCGTTTCTGTGTCTATGCACACTGAATCCAAGGATGTAGGTTATTAAATCCAGGAGTGTTTATGGAAACTAAAGGTCTTACTGCATTACGTATCAGCCTGGCTTCGCCTGAAACAATCAAGTCATGGTCATACGGTGAAGTTCTTAAGCCTGAAACGATCAATTATCGTCGTCTGCGACCAGAAAAAGATGGGCTTTTTTGTGAAGCGATCTTTGGACCAACCAGAGATTGGCAATGTTACTGCGGAAAATACAAGAACCCTCGCTATAAAGGGATCGTTTGTGACAAGTGTGGAGTCGAAGTTACCCGCTCTATGGTTCGCCGCGAACGAATGGGCCATATCGCGCTCGCCACTCCTGTAGCTCACATTTGGTACACCCGCAGAATTCCTTCCTACCTCGGTTTACTATTAGATATTACCCGTCGAAGCCTCGACCGGGTTCTTTACTTTGCCCAATACATTGTTACTTATGTTGATGAAGATGCCCGAACCAAAGCTCTCAAACGCCTTGAAGACGAAGTGAGTGTTTCGGAACGAGAACAGAGCCTTAACAGCAATACCCGTTCTTTGGAACTCAGAAAAGTTCGCGATGAAAAAGTAGACGGTTACAACCAGCGCATCACTGAGATCAGCGCTTCTTACGAGGAACAAATTGCTTCTAAGCTTGAGCCAATTACCCTTGAGGGTCAGCGTCTCGAAGGTCAGCTGCACGAATCACTTGGATCTGCCGCGGGAAAATCCATCGTCTTTGAATCTACCGGTGAAGAAGTGGTTGCCAAAGGTGTTGTTATTACCAACAACCATATTGGTGAGATCCAAAAGATCGTTGCTGAACACTTAGAAAAAATTCAGAATGAACTGCAAGACCAAAAGAACCGCGAAATCGAATTCCAGCATATGGAAATCGCTACCGCCAAGGCAGAGTACGACGAACAAAAAGAAGCTCTCGAAAATCAGCTTGGCGACCAAACAAAAACCAGCCAATCCAGCTCCACGCATTACCGCGATGAGTTGATGGAATTGCGGCCCTTCACCTTCCTTAGCGAAACCCGCTACCGCGAATTGAAAACTCGTTGGGGTCAGGTTTTCAAGGCTGATATGGGTGCTGAAGCTTTTTACGATATTCTCAGTCGTCTCGACCTCGATAAACTCTCGACCGAATTATGGCACGAGGTTCGCTCCACAAAATCGAAGCAGAAACGAAAGAAAGCTACTTCCCGCCTCAAAGTGGTTGAAGCTTTCCGCCGCTCGGGCAACCGCCCTGAGTGGATGATCATGACCATCCTCCCCGTGATCCCACCCGATCTGAGGCCTATGGTTCAGCTCGATGGCGGCCGTTTTGCCACATCCGATTTGAATGACCTTTATCGCCGCGTGATCAACCGAAACAATCGTCTTAAGAGGCTTTTAGAGTTAGGCGCGCCGGATGTTATCGTGCGCAACGAAAAACGTATGCTCCAGGAAGCCGTTGACAGTTTGATCGACAACTCGCAGCGTGGCAAAGCTCTTAGCCGCCGCGGCCGCCGTGAACTCAAATCCCTCAGCGATATGCTCAAGGGTAAGAAAGGCCGCTTCCGCCGCAACCTACTCGGTAAACGTGTCGATTATTCAGGTCGCTCGGTTATCGTTGTTGGTCCTAAATTAAAACTCTACCAATGCGGTCTGCCAAAGTCTATGGCTTTGGAACTGTTCCGCCCGTTTGTGATTGCTGCCCTTGTAAAGCATAACTATGCCACCAACGTTAAAGGTGCTCGTAGGTTGATCGAACGTAATCGCCCAGAAGTATGGGAAGTTCTCGAAGAAGTGATCAAAGATCGCCCTGTTATGCTCAACCGTGCTCCAACCTTGCACCGCTTGGGTATCCAGGCCTTCGAACCATTGCTCATTGAAGGTTCCGCTATCCAACTTCACCCATTGGTCACCACCGCTTTCAACGCGGATTTCGACGGCGATCAGATGGCTGTGCACGTTCCGTTATCCTCCAAAGCTGTTGCGGAAGCCCGCAAGTTAATGCTCGCTTCGAAAAACCTGCTCAAACCGGCTGATGGCGAACCGATCATCTCCCCATCCAAGGACATGGTTCTTGGCGTTTATTACCTAACCATGGATAACAATCAGACCCAAAAGGGCGAGAATCGCATCTTTGGTGATATGGACGAAGTGGAACTCGCTTACCAGCTTGATCAGGTGAGCGTTCATACCAAGATCAAATTCAACACCACTACTTGGTATGGCGATAGTGGCGAAAGACTAGCCGCCCCTGAAAGCAGATTGATCGATACTACCATCGGCAGAGTTCTATTTAACCGAATTCTTCCGGATGAGATCCAATTTGTGAACAAGCCTTTGGAAAAGAACGCGGTTAAAGACTTGATCGCTTTGGTATACGAAATTTGCGGCCAAGAAGTTACCACAGATGTTGCTGACGCTGTGAAACAGATCGGCTTCACATATGCTATGAAATCCGGTATCACCCTTGCCGTATCCGATATTATGGTTCCTGCCAAAAAAGGCGAGATCATTGCTGAGAG
>CAIRYE010000161.1 GCA_903882765.1 uncultured Anaerolineae bacterium | reverse complement strand
TACGGAACGCAACGGTATCCATATTATCGACCTTCAACAGACCGTTAAGGCCGCTAACCATGCTTACAATATCGTGCGCGATTGCGTTCAAAATGGCGGAACTGTTTTGTTTGTTGGTACCAAACGCCAAGCTCAGGAAACCATTTTGGAAGAAGCCAACCGCGCTTCGATGCCTTATGTAACCGAACGCTGGTTAGGTGGTATGCTCACCAACTGGACCACCATGCACGCTCGTATCCTCGAAATGGAACGATTAGAAAAACTTCGTGATAACGTAGAAAACAGCCGCCTTACCAAAAAAGAAGGCTTGCTGATCGATCGTGAGATCACCCGTCTCAACACCCGCCTCGAGGGTGTTCGCAATATGAAGAAACTGCCTGATCTGGTTTTCATCATCGATGTTGGCCGCGAAGATTCCGCTGTACGCGAATGCAACCAGCTCAACATCCCGATCGTTGCTTTGGTTGATACCAACTGCAATCCTCAGAACATCGATTTCCCCATCCCCTCCAATGATGACGCTATTCGCGCCATTAAGTTGTTGGCCAGCAAAATGGCTGACGCTGTTTTGGAAGGTGTTGGAATGCGCAAGGATGCTGATGATGAACAAGCCGCTGCCGCTGAAGGCGCCAAAGAAGCCGCTGCCTCCAAGAAGTCTGGCAAAGTCATCGATACCGATGAAGTTCGCAATGACGCCGAATTGTTTGGCGCTTCAACCCTTGCCAAACTCAAGCCAGAAGCCGCTGTAGTTGAAGCCCCCGTTGCTGTAGTTGAAGCTCCCGCCGCTGTTGTCGAAGCTCCCGCTGCCGTAGTTGAAGCTCCTGCCGCTGAAGTTGAAACACCCGCCGCTGCTGAAGCCGCCACGGATGCTCCTGCCGCCGCAGCTGAATAAGAAAACCTGAACAAACTGTACCCCACGAGGAATAAATGGAAATTACTATCGAAATGATCAAAGAATTACGTGAGGCAACTGGCGCCGGTGTATCCGATTGCAAGAAGGCCCTTATTGAAGCCGACGGCAATTACCAGAAGGCCGTTGATTACCTGCGCGAAAAGGGCATCGCGACCGCCGCTAAACGCGCCGATCGCTTAGCCAGCAATGGCACCGTTGAGATGTATAGCCACGGTGGCGGCCGCGTAGGTGTGATGGTTGAAGTGAACTGCGAAACCGACTTTGTTGCCCGCGCTGAAGAATTCAAAAAATTTGCCCACGAAGTTGCCCTGCAGATCGCTGCCTCGGCACCTAAATATGTGAGCGATACCCAGATCCCCCAAGAAGAGCTGGACCACGAAGCGATGATCGCCAAGAACCGCGCTATTGAAGAAGGCAAGCCCGAAGCTGTAGCCGGCAAGATCGTTGAAGGCCGCTTGAACAAGTACAAAGACGAAGTCTGCCTTCTACGACAGGCTTACATCCGCGATGATTCTCTTACCATTGCTGATCTTTTGAACCAAACCATTGCCGCCACGGGTGAGAACATTATCATCCGCCGTTTCCATCGCTGGGAACTTGGCGAAGGCCTTGGAGAGTAAAGAAAAATATAAAAGCCAACCACTCGGTTGGCTTTTATTTTACGAAAAACACATTTCGTTCAACAAGGAGTTGACATGGCAAACTTAAAATATAAGCGGATCTTGCTTAAGCTCAGTGGTGAAGCGATGGGTGGTGAATCTGGCTTTGGTATCAATGTTTCAGAAGTGGAACAGATCGCCGGCCGCTTGAAAGACGTAGTAAATATGGGCGTTGAAGTGGCTGTGGTGATCGGCGCCGGCAACATTTGGCGCGGCAGCCAAGGGCTGGAGCGCGGCATGGATAGGGCGACTGCCGATTATATGGGCATGCTCGGTACCATGATGAACGCACTGGCTTTGATGGACGCCTTGGAACGTCAGGACATCCCCACCCGTGTGATGAGCGCCATTGAGATGCGCGCTATCGCTGAGCCTTACATCCGTCGTAGAGCCATCCGCCACCTTGAAAAGGGGCGAGTAGTGATCTTTGGCGCTGGCACCGGCAACCCCTTCTTTAGCACCGATACCGCCGCCGCCCTGCGCGCTACCGAAATGGACGCCGACGTGGTCATCAAGGCTACCAAGGTGGATGGCGTGTACGACTCAGACCCCAAAAAGAATCCAAATGCGGTCAAATTCGATTCTCTTAGCTACATTGATGTGTTGAACCTGGGATTAAAGGTGATGGACAGCACTGCCATTACCCATTGTATGGAGAATCACATGCCACTGCTGGTTCTCAACCTGTGGGACCAAGAGGCGCTTGCCATGGCCTTGAATGGTGAGAAGATCGGCACGCTGGTTAGCTGATCCGGTTTTGTGAACTTGGAATGAAGTGACCGCCTGGGTGAATGCCTGGGCGGTTTTTTGTTTGGTTCTTGGCGTTTAATCGCCACTTGGCTGGGCAGTTCATAGTATGTGGAACACGAATGTGGGGGTTGGGTTGTGAAATTTGGTCGTAATCTGTAGCATTTGCCGGTGTTGTTTGTGATATATTTCATTATCAATTTAAGCATTTCTTAACATTCTCCTATGAAGAAAAAGGAACCGACGCAAATGAGCTTCCCGCTAGCTACTGCCCATGAAAGGTTCCATTTTTCGAAAC
>CAIRYE010000160.1 GCA_903882765.1 uncultured Anaerolineae bacterium | reverse complement strand
CCACGCCTTGGGCGGCAAAGTGGATCCGAGCCCGCAGCGGGAATACGGCAAGGCGTTTGTACAACCCGTGGACGAAAATGAATTATTCGGGCAGGGTGAATTCCAAGTGTGGATGTCGCACGGGGATCGCATCACAGAGCTACCGAAGGGATTCGAAGTGATCGGCAGCAGCTCCCATAGCCCATATGCAGCAATGGCAAATCGTCAGCGCAAGATCTATGGACTGCAATTCCACCCGGAGGTGAACCATACTTTGGGCGGAGCAGAGATCCTACGCAGGTTCGCGGCGGATATTAGCGGAATCACCCCCGATTGGACCCCTCACTCGATCATCGAACGTTCGATCGAGAAGATCCGGCAACAGGTTGGCAACAACCGGGTGCTGGCAGCTGTCAGTGGCGGGGTGGATAGCTCGGTAGCGGCGGCCTTGGTTTACAAGGCGATTGGAAACCAATTAGTTTGCGTATTTGTGGATACCGGTTTACTGCGAAAGAACGAACCGGAGCAAGTGAACGTTGCCTTTACTAGCATGTTAGGGTCTGAATTTGTTTCCGTAAATGCTAGGAATGATTATTTTGCCGCCCTCAAAGGGGTCACCGAGCCAGAAGAAAAGCGAAAGATCGTTGGTGAAAAATTTATTCGCATCTTTGAGCAGCAAGCAAAAGCGGTTGGCCAGCCAAAATTCCTAGTGCAAGGTACCATCTACCCTGATGTTGTGGAAAGCTCTGCACCAGACAGGAACAAAGCCGCCAAGATAAAAACACACCACAATGTTGGTGGATTACCCAAGGATATGACCTTTGAGTTAGTGGAACCGCTGCGCTACTTGTTTAAGGATGAAGTGCGCGCTGTAGGAGAAGCTTTAGGACTACCCCACGATATGGTGTGGCGACAACCCTTCCCGGGGCCGGGGCTCACTGTACGCTGCCTTGGGGAAGTAACACCTGAGCGCATTAGCCGCTTAAAAGAAGCGGATGCCATTTTTATGGAAGAGCTCACCAACGCCGGATTCCTTGGCAAGGGTGCTGGCACAAGCCAGGCTTTCGCTGTGCTGTTGCCGGTTCGTTCGGTAGGCGTGATGGGCGACCAACGCACCTATCAGGAAGCCTGCGCCTTACGTGCCGTGTTGACCGATGATTTCATGACCGCCGATTGGGTACACCTACCCTATGAACTATTGGCTAAGGTCTCCACCCGTATTGTGAATGAGGTTCAGGGCATCAACCGCGTTGTTTACGATGTTACTAGCAAACCGCCCGCTACGATCGAGTGGGAATAGACATACTGATGAACAAAAAGACCTGGAGATGATCCAGGTCTTTTTGTTTCGAGTCATGATTTGGATTATGATTGGGGTAACTTACAAATATTATGAAGCAACTAAATAAACTTAACCTCCCCACCATTACTGTTCTTTGCCTACTCCTCCTTCAGCCATGGATGATGGCGTCTGGGCAAGGGTTAAGTTATGCCGAAATAACCCAACCAGATCTAAGCACCTTTCCCACCATCACAACCTACCTCAATGCCTTCGATGAACAAGGCAGCTTTTTACCAAATATCGCGCAAAATGAGATCACCATCCTTGAAAATGGGGTTGAATACAAACCTTCTAAACTGACCTCTCTGCAAACCCCACTAAACATCATTGTAGCGTTCAATTCAAGCTTCTCCCTCGCCATTCGCGACGGTGCAGGCGTCTCGCGGTACGATAAAGTGGTGGCTCACCTGCAGAACTGGGCCGATACCTTACCCGCTACCAACCACGACAGCATGGCACTGGTTTGGAACGGCGGTATCATCGGCTCTAAGCTAAGCCCATATGACTGGAAAAACAAGGTTGATGGGTTTGACCCTCTGCTCAACACCTCTACCAGCAGCCTTGCCGCGTTGTCATATGCCCTTGATGTCGCGCAAGACAGCCCCAATTCACCTGGCATCAAAAAAGCGATCCTGCTCATTTCCGGGCATCTCAACAACACGGATTCTGCAGGGCTAAGCGATCTGCTAGCCCGGGCAAAACAAGCCAAAGTTCACGTGTTTGTGCTGGTTACTGACGCGCCCAATTATTACGAGACGGCTGGCGTGCAGGAATTGTTCAAGTTGGCGAACCAAACCGGGGGTCAGTACGCAACTTTTTCAGGCACTGAAACCCTACCCTATCCCGAAAAATGGTTCTCACCATTTCGTTCTGTCTACGAACTCAGCTATGACACTACTTTACGCCAACCTGAGGATGTTACTTTTTCGGTTCAAATTAACCATAGCGGCTATTCCTTATCAAGTCAGCTACTCAAATTCACCCTCGATATTCAAGCGCCTGTGGTGACCTTGCTTTCTCCACCCATCGAGATCACCCGAGATAACCCAAAGAACCGTTTCGATCTACAAAGCTTTTACCCCAAAGAAGTTCGAATTTCAGCCCTGATCGAGTTTCCAGATAAACGGTTGCGAACAATTCGGCGCACAACCCTCTTTGTGGATGGCATCCGTACGGCTGAAAACCTAACCGAACCGTTCAACGCTTTTACGTGGAACATAGAACCGCTGCAAGTCAGCGATTATCACTCTTTGCGAATCGAAGTTGAGGATGTGTATGGTTTGGTTTCGAGCAGCAGCGAGGTACCTGTGCGCGTGGTGGTTGCGGAACCGCCTGGAGGCATCTTTGGCGTTTTGCTTGGGAATAATTTCGCTGTTTCCATTATCGCGTTATTGATCGTTGGCGGTTTTGGGATGAGGTGGTTGTGGAAAAAACGGAAGGCAAGTGAACCTACCGAGGTAGAACCCGTCGTGCCAGCCAAGAAGAGTGTTCCTGTTGAACCACCACACCACGAACCGATCGTGACAGTTGTTCGGGAAAATGAGAAAAAAGTTATGCCGTGGCTTTCAAAACAAACCGTGAAACTGCAGGCTCACCTTTTGCCATTAAAAGAGGATGGAGCGCCGAGCGGGGGCAGCATACTTTCCCTGAATAACGAAATGGTTCGGATCGGCTCAGACCCCAAAATGGCAAATGTTGTACTAAATGATCGCTCTATTTCGAAGCTGCACGCGCGCATTGTTCGAAATGAGGAAGGCGCGTTTGTTATTTTTGACGAGCGCTCGCTAACAGGAACATGGGTAAATTACAGCTCTGTCCACGAAAGCGGAAAAATCCTTGTACAAGATGACATTGTGAACTTTGGTAATTTATGCTATCGCTTTGTTCAGGACCAAGGCAAGGATGAACCTTCTTCTACTGAGGGGTGATCGTAAGCGTTAGTTTAACAACCCACGAGCGAAGGCCAAGAATGCCTGCACATCGTTGAAATTTGTCACTGGCCCCACCGAGATACGCACCGCGCCGGAAGATTTGCCATTGATACAGCTTCGGAAATCATCGATGCTGAGGCGCTCCTCGTGGCCGGGACCGTGGAAGCAAACATCCAGCTCCACCCGAGAGATACCAAGGGCAAGCTCCCCGGCCCCCGGGTTACAAAAACAGCCTGTGCGAAGCGAAATACGAAGTTTGTTGGCGGCCGTTTCCACAGAGAGGTGGTCGATCGGGCTGCCGTTCTTATCATAGAAATTTACGGTTACCGCGCCTCCGCGCGCTTCTGTGCTGGTTGGGCCGTAGATCTTGACCAGCGGTACGCCGGTGGAGTGGTTCATCGCGGCGAGGTGTTCTAACAACCAACCGGTGAGGCAGCTAACTCGTGTTTGGATCGAGGTAATACCAATAGATTGGATGTGTTTTAAGCCTG
>CAIRYE010000159.1 GCA_903882765.1 uncultured Anaerolineae bacterium | reverse complement strand
TGTACCTGGGCTGATCAGTATGCCCTTCTTCCTGTGCGGCGGTATCAAGATCGTGTACGATCTATCGCTGTGGCGGGCGTTTAGTACCGTGAAACCGCCGGAGGAGAAAGCGTAAGCGGATCTCCTACGATGGGAGAGGCTGGAATGACAAGTGTCCTAAGTTTCTTTTTCGTGGGTGGTACTTTTTAGGTAGAAATGAGTTGGTTGAAATATCACGAAAAAGTCAGGCGCAGCCTGGCTTTTTTCTTCCCACGGGCTCTCGCAAATGAGAGAAATGCTTCGTGTAGCTGGTGCAACCGCGCTTGGTTTGACTTCCGTTTTTTTTGCGTTGGCGAGAGGGTATGTGGGTTGGGATCGTTTAGCAGGGTACGGTTTTGACCTAAGGGGAATTGATTGTTTTGGAAAATGTAAGATCGTAACGTGTTATTTTTTGATGATCTGTGTCAGAATGAAAAGGTACATTCCTCATCCTAATTATGTTGAACACCAAGGAGCGAAAATGAAAAAAATTGGGTTCGCTTTGATTCTCTTCATGCTACTTTCATTGTTGCCATTGTCTGCCAGCGCCGGCAAGCCCGCCCTGCTTGAGCTGAACATTCGCAACCAAACCGGGGCGGTGGTTGCGCTGGGCTTGCTGGATGCCAATGGAAACCACCTCTACAAGACCCTGCCCCAAGGTGTTTTTCCTATCACGTTACCTGAGGGCATTTACAACTACTATGCCGCTTTGCATTGCGGCAATGTTAGCGGGCAGTGGAACATCAACGTGGTAAAGACGCTTTACCTTTCCTGCAATCAAAGCCTGCCGCGGGTTCAGCTGGCGCATGTTAATGGCGCGCCAGGGTTACCGGTTAGCTGCTTTGTGCTTACTTGGGATAGCGGCGCGAACGTTCTGTTTTTTGATGGCGCAAATTGGGATCCCGCTTCTCGCAGCAGCTGGGCCGAAGTGCTCGCCGCTGCGTCTGATTGGGAAACCTGGGGTGGGTCTGGCGGCTTGGATGGCCCGGCAACTTTCGTTGACTGCGCCGCCCCGCCGGCTTACACCAGCTATTACGATAATATCGATATCTACTGGAAATAGGAAGGTGCTGCGTAACAGATTTGCTCAACTCATCCCCGGGTATGAACGGGATGAGTTTTTTAACTATTCCCCGCAAACCTAACCTCGTGGTCTTACCTGCTCGCTCGGCCAATCTTCCCTCTCGTTTCGGCAAGACCTCACCAATGTATTTGGGGGTTGAGTCCTTCGCTGATTGAAAGGGGAAAATTTACCCCTCAAGGACCGAACCGAAACCAGCCTGCTTAGGTTGTGCTGTCCATGCGGAGGCAATTGGATGGGAAGGGAATGGTAATCGGGGATCCGATCCTAAAAATATTTTATACACAGAATAAGGTCTAACGATAAAGATGATCTGTCTTGAACTTCTTGTGGCAGATCTTTTTTAAGCGCCAGCGATGATTTGGGAAAAAACAGGCCGCATGAGTTCCGCCTATTTGGTAGTGGTGGTGCCAGTTCTTTGTCTCTACTGGTTCCAATAACGCTGGATGGAGTGGTTCTTGATGCAGATAAATTGCGGGTCGGTTGGTTGTATGGTTATTGAGGGCAAAGTCAGGGTAACTTGACTAAATTGGATTTATTCCTGCCAATTAGTTAGGTAATAATTGTGAAATATGGCACAATTGAAGTATATGATCGTGTTTCCTTTTTTCAAATTGTACGAAGGAGAATAGCATGAAAAAAATTGTTTTCGCGTTGATCATTTTCATATTGGCCGCAACTTTGCCAATGGCAGCCAGCGCCGGCAAGCCCGCCCAGCTCGTTCTGAACATCCGCAACCAAACCGGCGCGGTAGTTTCGGTAGATCTGGTGGATGCCAATGGCAACCATATTTACATAACCTTGGAAGAAGGTGTTTTTCCTGTGACCCTTATAGAAGGTATTTACAGCTACTATGCTATCCTACCTTGTGGCAACGTGAGCGGACAGTGGAACATCAATATCGTCAAAACACTCTTCCTTTCCTGCAAGCAGAGTGCGCCGGCGGTGGGTTTGTTGCACTTGGAAGGCGCTCAAAGCGTTTCCGTTGGGTGTTATCTTCTGTCATGGAATGGCGGTACTTATCTGGAATTTTGGGACGGCCCGAATTGGCATATTGATGACGGGTATCTTGATGGCGGGAGGACCTGGGATGAATTAGTGGTAGGACTTATGGATTGGTCTACTTTTCCTCGGGTTTCACATCCTTACCACCCGGATGGCCCTCCTACTTTAGTTAGTTGCTCCAATCCCCCGGCTTACGATAACTATTTTGACCATTACAATGGGGAATTGGGGGTCTGATCTGAAGAAACAATAAACAAACTTTTTTTCGTCCAACGATAAAGATGATCTGCCCCAGAATTCTCGGGGCAGATCTATTTTTAATGGGTTGGTTGATTTGCCCAAAATCTACGGATGTGATGCTTTCCTCCATTTTGCGGCAGGTTTGCTAGTTCTCACGAACCGCCCGCTAGTATAGCGGATGGATTTGTTATAGCCAGCAAGGTGTGGACTTTATTAGGATTGTAGGTGTTTGAGGGTTAAGTTAGGGTTAATCTGACCTTTGTTGTGCTTATTGCTACTAAATAGTCAGGTTTCATTCGTGAAGTATGGCACAATCAATTTATATAAACGTATTTCCTTGTTTTATCATTGTACGAAGGAGAATAATATGAAAAAATTAGTTTTCGCGCTGATCATTTTTATTTTGGTCGCAACTTTGCCGATGGCAGCCGGCGCCGGCAAGCCCGCTCAGCTCGAGCTGAACATACGCAACCAAACCGGCGCGGTCGTTTCGGTAGATCTGGTGGATGCTAATGGCAACCATATTTACAAAACCTTAGAAGAAGGCGTTTTTCCTGTAACCCTAACCGAAGGCATTTACACTTATTATGCTAGCCTGCCATGCGGCAACGTGAGCGGGCAGTGGAACATCAATGTCGTGAAGACGCTGTTCCTCTCATGCAAGCAAAACACACCGGCTATCGGTTTCAACCAGTCCAGCAAGGTTGCCACGGCAGTTGGTTTACAGTGCTTTATGCTTTCCTGGACGCAGAGTGGCACTGATCACATGGAATTTTGGGACGGATTAAATTGGGATGAGTCGGCGGGTTCGGCTTGGGTTGATGTGGTGACTTTGATCACTGATTGGGAAAATTGGTATGCTAATGAAGGCGATTTGAATGGCGGACCGATCGAAGTTGATTGTGTCAATCCCCCGCCTTATGATCTGTATATGAACTATTACGAGATCCGATAATAAATTCTGGTCTTTGTTAGAAAGTTACTCTCAAGTCTGCCCCAATATTGGGGCAGACTTTTTTTAATGATAAGTTGCTGGGTTGTAGGAGCGGTGGGCTGTGGCGGCTGGCTTGGGATAAGGGTTGCCTTTTGCTGCTCGGGCCATCGCGGAACGGGTTGAGACTTTGGCGGTGCTGGTGGTTTCCTGCCTCCTTTCATGGGAGGTCATAAATAGAACATTAATTCTAATATTATGCTACAATATTCATAGAAATAACAGGAGGTTTTTATGGATATTCCTTTAACGATCTGGTATTGCGATGGCTGCGGCAAGGCTATCCGCGAGATGGAGCAGGGCGTGGTGGGCTGGCGCACCAATGCCGACCTGAAGTATTACCGCTTTTTGGTGCTGCATAAGATCGATTGCCTCACCGCTTCGGGCAGCGACCGCTGGCGAGAGCTGCAGGCCTTCCCCGGTATCGATGGCTTGAGTTATGTCTTGGGTTGGCTCAGCCAAGGGCCCATCAACCAGAACCTGGGCCGCGAGATGTATTGCAGCTTGGTGGATCTGGATGAGTACGCCGACTTGATGCGCCGTTTGTACATCCCGCATTATGAAGAAGCCCGCCGCCATTTTAACGACTCGCGCGTGCGGGGCTATCATCAGACCAGCGATGAGTTTACCCCTTATACTGTGGAACAGTTTATGCGCCTGTTCGACCTGGTAGAGCCGGAGGATGTCCCATCCATTTTGCTGCAGCGCCCCAAACGCAATACCATCTCGGAGTGGCTGCCGCTCTCGGATCAGTGAGGTGTTTTATTTTTCGCGTAAGATCAAGTGCGGCTCACTCTAAGATCAAGTGCGGCTCACGCTAAGGACGCTAAGAGCGCGAAGAAGAGCTGGGTTTTGGGGAAGAACAAGACCGTTCACTCTAAGATCAAGTGCGGCTCACACGAAGACACGGAGAACACAAAGAAGGTCAAAGGCTAGAGCGGATCAGGTTTAGATCAAGGGCGGCTCGCGCGAAGGACGCTAAGAGCGCGAAGAAGAGCAAAGAAGAGCTGGGTTTTGGGGAAGAACATGAAAGACCGTTCACTCTAAGATCAAGTGCGGCTCACACGAAGACACGGAGAACACAAAGAGGGTCAAAGGCTAGAGCGGATCAGGTTTAGATCAAGGGCGGCTCACGCGAAGGACGCTAAGAGCGCGAAGAAGAGCAAGAGCGTGTTCAGGGATTATGGTAATCGCAGTAATCCCCATCGTAGGGTCGAGGCATTGCCTCGACCGCCATGTTAGGGGATGGCGTTGAAGGGAGGTAAGGGTGTAGCGCTTTTTTTCAACGGCTGTTTGTTGTTTTTGTATCAAGGAAAGATGGGTCAGCGGCTCAGAAGGGCAAGAGCGGGTTGGCTGGCGCCAACTAGGCGGGTCGTGCCCCGCCGCTACGAAGGCTGGGGGAATAAGGTGTGGCGCTTTTTTTCAACGGTTGTTTGTTGTTTTTGTATCAAGGAAAGATGGGTCGGCGGCAGAGAAGGGCAAGTGCGGGTTGGCTGGCGCCAACTGGGCGGGTCGTGCCCCGCCGCTACGAAGGGCTTGGGGTGGGTGGCTGGGGGTAAAAAACGCCAATGGGAAAGCTCCGCTACGAATGCGCTAATTAGCGGTTAAAATAGAAGGATGAACCTCGCCCAATGGAACCACATCATCAGTTGCCTTCCCGCGCCGCATTTGTTGCAGAGCGCCGAGTGGGCTGAGGTAAAATCGCGCTATGGGTGGCAGCCTGCTGTGCTGGTTTGGCTGGCCGGCGAGGGGTCCCCGCGCGAATATATCTTCAACGACACCAACGAAGAGCTGCCCACCGAGCAATCCGTGGTGGCGGCGGCGCTCATCCTGAAAAAGAGCATCGCCCGCCGGCTGCCGCTAAAGACCTGCGTGCTGTACAGCCCTAAGGGTCCCTTATTAGATTGGCACGACCAAGACCTGCGCCGGCGCGTGCTCTGCGACCTGGCCGGCTATGCCCAGCGGCATGGGGCTATCTTCCTCAAACTCGACCCCGATATCATCCTCAGCCACGGCATCCCGGGCGCCGAGGATGAGCAGATCGACCCCGCGGCGCCGGCCATCCTTGCCGATCTGGCGAGCCTGGGCTACCACCCCTCCGAAGATCAGATCCAGTTTCGCAACACTGTGCTGCTGGATGTGAACGCCGGCGATGACGACCTGCTGGCGCGCATGAAGCAGAAAACTCGCTACAACGTAAGGCTTGGATCAAAAAAGGGGCTGACCGTGCGGGTGGGAACCCCGGCCGACCGCTCCGCTCTGTATCGCATGTACGCCGAAACCAGCGTGCGCGATGGCTTCGTCATCCGTGATGAGGCGTATTACCAAACGGTGTGGGGCATTTTTACCAACAACGCCGAGCCGCTGATCGCCGAGGTGGAGGGCGAGCCGGTTGCCGCCGTGTACCTGTTCCACTTTGCCGGCACCGCTTATTACATCTACGGCATGAGCCGCGACCTGCACCGCGACAAGATGCCCAATTACCTGCTGCAGTTTGAGGCGATGCGCTGGGCGCGTGAGAAAGGCTGCGCCGTGTATGACTTGTGGGGCGCGCCGGATGTCTTTGATGAAAGCGACTCGATGTGGGGCGTCTTCCGCTTTAAGGAAGGGCTGGGCGGCCGTGTGCGCAACACCCCTGGCGCTTGGGATATTGCCCCCAACCCGTGGCTATACCAGCTGTACACCCGCGTGATGCCGGCGGTACTTGGCTTTTTGCGAAGCCGCGGAAAGGCCAGGGTAAAAGAGCAAACTCAGCTGGGGTAGGAAAAGCCGCCTCACGGTTGAGAAGCCTGTTCCGCAAAAAAAGTTAATAAAATGTTAACAATCCAAGTGATCCACACAAGCCTGTTCCCCTTATAATTAAAGTGTAGCCAGGGGAACACGGCACACCAACCCACCAACCCAACCATTTCATCCAAAACACAATTCATAAGGAGAATTCTATGACTATTGATACTG
>CAIRYE010000158.1 GCA_903882765.1 uncultured Anaerolineae bacterium | reverse complement strand
TTTAAACAGTGGGTTCGTCAACCTGATCAACAAAGTGCGGCCACTCATCAAACACAATGGTAAATTGATCTGCATCAACAACGCCTTATTTGTAAGCGGGGCTGAAGTGATGAAAGCTATCGAACTGATCTTTGGAGATGGCTACGTTTCCTTCGACCAGATCCTTGATGTCGACCAAAGTTA
Source organism: uncultured Anaerolineae bacterium (assembly GCA_903882765.1). GTDB lineage: Bacteria > Chloroflexota > Anaerolineae > Anaerolineales > Villigracilaceae > UBA5195. The sequence goes on along the minus strand of CAIRYE010000158.1, from coordinate 11,059 downwards.
TATCGGCTATGGGGAAAACCCATCAAAGCTGCTGCCCGTGGAGCCAACCCCCTTCAACCATTCCACAAAGATCCTCATCCTCAATATCACCAAGAAAGCCCAATGAACCCACTTGCCGGAATCGCCATCACCATCCTCTCAGCCGTTAGCTACGGTACGCTTGGAATTTTTGGAAAGTTGGCCTACGCGGAGGGGCTTACTACTACGACCTTATTATTTTTCCGCTTCTTTTTTACCGCAATTGTATTGATGGCAACTTTGTTCATCAGAAAACAGGAGCTGCCAAAAGGAAAAACTCTCTTGGTACTGGTTTTGATGGGAGCTGTCGGTTTTTCGGGGCAGGCTTTTTCATATCTAACCGCGCTTAAGTACGCCAGCGCTGGTGTTGTAGCCATCTTGTTATCACTCTACCCGGCTTTCGTCTCGATCATCACTACCTTTGTGCTCAAGAAAAAAATAAGCAACATCGCGGTGCTTGGCATCGGCATCTCCTTTATCGGTACTGTTTTGATAGCCGATCCGGCTGGTGGGAATATCACCGGCTTTTTGTTTGGCATCACCGCCGCGCTCATTTACTCGGTTTACATTGTTACAGGTTCACAAGTAATGCACAAGGTAACAGCGCTGCAATCCTCGGCGGTCATCTTTTCATCCACAGCCGTGGTCTATTTCTTTCTGATCTTGATGGAAAGGCCAATCCTCCCAACTGGCTTTAATAGCTGGGCGATCATCTTCGGAATGGTACTCATCCCAACCATCCTTGCTTCGGTCACCTTTCTCGAGGGCTTGAAACGGATCGGTCCCGTCAATGCTTCCCTGATCTCAACCATTGAACCTTTAGTAACCGTTCTTCTTTCCTTTCTGATCTTTGGCGAAAAGCTTGGGGTCAAGACAATTTTAGGCGGTGCGCTAATTTTGGGGGCTGTGGTCATGTTCACCGCATCCAATAAAAAATGAGACAATTCCCCTTACTGTGCTTATAATTTATTTAATCAAATTGATCTAAAGAGGCACTAATGCTTGAATACGTGAATCTCGATGTGGCAATTACTAAAGAGGAATACAAGAAAAAAATAGGAGTGCTGCAACAACGTCTTTACGAGTTGGAGCACGCTGTTTTTAACGCGAATATTCCAGTGATGATCCTATTTGAGGGTTGGGCTGCCACCGGAAAAGGCAGATTGATCAATATCGTGGCAGAACGCCTCGACCCTCGCGGGTTTCGTGTTGTTCCCATCAAGCCCCCCCGAACCGCTGAAACAAAATATCCCTGGATGTGGCGGTTTTGGCAAAAGATCCCCGCACGCGGGCAAATGGTTGCCTACGATACTTCCTGGTACCAGCGAGTGTTATCAGACCGGATCAAGAAAGTTGTTAAACAAAGTGAATGGGATTCAGCCTACCGCGATATTACAGAGTTTGAAGAAGTACTATCCGCTGATGGTGTGGTCATCTTAAAATTTTGGCTGCACATCAGTAAGGACGAGCTTACGAATCGATTGAACAAACTGCGATCAGACGAAATTACCGCTTGGCAAGTGACTGAGGATGATCTATTACAAAAAAAGAAATACGAAAAGTACACCGAAGCAATCGAAGACATGCTCCTTCGAACAGATGCCCCGAGTTCTCCTTGGACCATTATTGAAGCAACCGATAAGTATTTTGCTAGGATCAAAGTACTTGAAACCATAATCAAAGGTATTGAGGACCATCTTGGTTTGTCAGGTTCAGCCATAACCGGGAGCTCTAACCAAAACGAAGTGATGCAAGGAGCCGTCAATGCTTGAGAAATTGGATCTTACCCTTCGCACCCCAAAAATTGAGTACGAGAAGAAGCTAAAAGAACTTCAAGCTGAATTACATAACGTGGCATACCAAGTCTACCTAAAACAGGTGCCAGTGGCGATCGTATTTGAAGGGATGGATGCCAGCGGAAAAGGAGGAAGCATCAAGCGCCTCACAGAAAACATAGACCCTCGCGGATATGTGGTCTGGCCCATCGCTGCTCCTTCCGGCGAAGATAAAGAAAAACATTACCTCTACCGATTTTGGAAACGTTTGCCAGAAAATGGTCAGATCGCAATTTTTGACCGCTCCTGGTACGGCCGTGTTTTGGTCGAACGCCTTGAGGGCTTTTGCACCGAACCCGCCTGGAAGCGCGCATACGGGGAGATCAATCAGTTTGAGCATCAACTATCTGAATTTGGTATGATCGTGTTCAAATTTTGGATGCAGATCAACAAAGATGAACAGCTCAAACGATTTAAGGAACGTGAAAAAATCAATTATAAATCGTGGAAGATCACGGATGAGGATTGGCGAAACCGCGGTAAGTGGGAAGATTACGAACAAGCCGCTGAGGAAATGATCCTCAAGACCAGCACCACTTCGGCCCCTTGGACTTTAGTTGAGGCGAATGATAAGTATTTTGCCCGTTTAAAAGTGCTTCAAACAGTTCTGGATAAACTAAAACACACCCTGAAGTAGTTAGATCAACCAACCCAACAAACGAGATACGCCGCCAGCGGTCAACGCGATCAGGATGGTAATGACCGTGACCCAGAGCATCTTTTTCGTGCCTAATTCTTTTTTCAGCATGATCAACGTAGCCGCGCAGGGGATGAAGAAAACTACGAACACTGTGAATGTGAACAATTGGGCGTTAGTTAAAACATTAGAGTAATTTACACTGCCAAGCGCTTGCCCAAGCATGATAAGTGATAATTCTTTGCGTAAAATTCCGAAAATTAGAGGAACACCAACAGCCTCGGGTAGGTCAAGCAGCCAGGTAATGGGTTTTACCAAATAGTTAAAATACTTTGCTAGGTCGTAGAAAACAAGAATGGCAAGAGCGGCGCTGCCAAAAATGAGCGTTGGCCAGGCTTCTACAAGGAATTCACGGATGCGGAACCACGCTTTGTTCAAAACTGCCTTTAGAGTAGGAATTCGATACGGCGGCATTTCAAGGATCATTCCGGGCGAAGTATCGGGTAACAACATGGTAAGAATACGGCCTGTTAGAGCAATGACGAACAGATTTAACATGTAAAGCCCCAACGCCCAAAGTGGGCCAAGATAGAAAGCTACTAACCCAAAAACCACCACCAACCTCGCGGCGCAAGGTACTAACGTAGATAACGTGGCAGCGATAAAGCGTTCACGGGAATCCTCTAATGTTCTAGTGGACATGATCGCGGGGACATTACAGCCATACCCCAAAATGAACGGAACGATGGCTTTACCGTGTAACCCAATTCGATGCATTAGAGAGTCCATCATAAAGGCGATCCTAGGAAGATAACCAACATCTTCAAGAAAACCCAACCCTACCAAAAATGGAAAAAGATAAGGTAGAACAATGGCAAAACCAGCCATAACGCCTTGCAATACGCCGTTTATCAGTACACCAATTAAATTTTGGCTGCTGATGTGAGAGTTAATATTCTTGATGATGCCCTCGAAAAAAGTGAGCAGCGGGGGTTCGATCAATTGCCCAACGCCATAAACACCCTGAAAAAATAATAATAAGATCAGAGCCAATCCAATATAACCATAGACCGGGTGAAGCAAAACATCGTCCAAGCGATCACGAAAAGTGAGATTTCGCTCTCCTTGTTTTACAAATTGCTCTGCAAGTTCAATGGCTTTTTTGTGTCGGGATATGGGTGTGTCTTCATAATCTTGATACCGTTCCGAAATTGCCTGCCCTTCGGCAACGATCGCCTTCGCCTGCAAAAAGAGAGATTTTACACCACGACCTTTACTGGCGACCAATGGCAAAACCCGCACCCCTAGTAGTTCTTGCAAACCGGGACCATCCACCTTTAGGCCTGTCCGTTGAACCTCATCCATCATATTCATCGCGATGAGCATGGGCTTGTTCAGCTTGAGAAGCTCGAGCGTTAATTCTAGTGACTGGGTAAGAAAGGTGGCATCGATCACATTGATGATGACATCCACCGAATTGTTCAATAGGTAATCATGAGTCACTTTTTCGGCCGGATTAGAACCGTCTAAGATGTAGGTTCCGGGCAGGTCCACAACATCGATCACTTCCCCTACTACCCTAACCTTGCTCTCCGTGTACGTAACTGTAGTTCCATGGAAATTACCAGTTTCGGCTTTGTACCCAGCTACCTGGTTGAATAATGTGCTTTTTCCACAATTGGGCCTTCCAACGAGTACAAATTTCATACTGACAATTCTACCAATATGTTTTTTGCTAAACTTCGACCTATGATCAATTCCCTACCCGATACTTCCACCAAGAAGGGTCCCTTTAATGGTGCGGTTCTAATGATGCGTGTTTTATCCCCCGGATAAATTCCATGCTGTGTCATACGTTCATGCATTTTTTCCCCGCCCGAAAAACCAAGAATCGTTACCCAAATATTTTCATCCAGCTCATTTAATCGCATTCGTTTTATCCAAGATTCTATGTTTGAAATATTTCATTAACCGATGCCAATAACGCTTGATTGGTTGCCATGGCTTCATTGTGAGTGTGACCCTCAATTCCATTCCATGAACCAAAAAAACCTCCAGCTTCCTTTAGTATTACCGGGAAAGGCGCGCAATCCCAAATAGACATGACCGGGTCAAGCATCACTTCTGCTCTACCGGTGGCTACCAGAAGATACCCATAGGCATCACTCCAACCCCGAGTTGTGAAAGACGCAGCTGCAATTTTATCCCATTCAGCGCTTCGATTGTATTTTGCCATATTGGTAATATTCGTGTAACAGACATATGCCTGCGAAAGATCACTAACGGAAGAAACCCGAGCTTGTTTTCCGTTCCACCAAGCCCCATTGCCTTTCGACGCGCATAGCATCTCATCTGTGCCCGGGTAATAAGCGGCTCCAACCTGTATCTCACCATCGATCTCGAGCCCGATCAATACCGCGTAAAGTGGAACACCACGCATGAATGATTTTGTTCCATCGATCGGATCAATGATCCAGCGAAAAGAGTTTCCCGCGGAACCTGTATGGCCAAACTCCTCTCCCAAAATTGAATGAGTAGGATAGTGCTTCTCGATCTCAGCACGGATAAAAGTCTCGGCGGCTCTATCGGCGGCGGTTACCGGCGAATCATCCTTTTTGAATTCAGGTTGGATCCCGGTATTGAAATAGCCAAGCGTGATTCGTCCGGCTTTATAGGCAAGTTCAGTACAAAAATGGTGATAGGTCGATAATTTCATTGGTTTTCCGTTTTATTAGTTTAGGGTATTAACTGAGATCTTTTCGATACATTCCGGATAATTAAGGCAGCCATAATACTTGCCGCCTTTGATAGGGCCGGCTTTATCAAATCGCAAAACCATCGTGATTCCGCAATTGGGGCAAACCGGGGAGTATTCATCTTCACCATCCCGATTTTTCTCCAACCTTGCCGGGGCAATCGATAATACTTTTTTAATTTCTTCCTGATGATATTCACCACTTACAACCATATGTAACAAAGGAAGTTTGGCGTCATCGCAGACTTCATCGACTAATTTTTGATTGGTTTGATGAACTTCCTGTTTTGGGTCATCCAATTCGATCGCCAATAAAGGTGTCATTTCCTCTTTCGATAACAGTAGGAAATCGATGTTTTTCTTAAGTAATTTCTGAGCGAATTTTACATTCTCATTCGGCTTGATCACATAAAACAGATCAGATAATGCCACTTTGGAAAAAATAATGTATTCATCAGAAAAATTTAGAAGCAGGAAGTGATAAAACACTATTTCGTCCGAAGACAAATAATCTGTCCGGATTCTGTATGGATGGAGTGAATCATGCTCAGTCATAACGATCTTGGTTCCCTTGCTCTTTTATAATGGACAACAAGAAGCCTTTTTCCTCATCATCGCTTTGGATGATTCCGTTCAACCTTGCTTCCTTTACCGCGTTGATGATTTTTTGGAAGGATGGACCCGGTTTCAAACCCAACGTCCGCAAAGCATCACCATCAACCTTCGTGTGGATATTTTTCCAAATTGTTAGATAATCAAGGATCGCCTGCTCTTTGGTTAGGATGTATGCGACATAAAGTGGTATCCCATCAATACCTTCCAAGAGGCTCACCCACTCTGATGGTGCTTTTATTTCGCCAGTTGATATATCTTTGGTCAGCTTCGATGTTTGGATAATCTGGTTGAACAATTTTACCGGGAACCCCAAATGCTGCTGAATTTCATTGATTTGGTCAGAGGAAAGCATCGCAAACCATAGGCAATACGAAAAGGCATTGAAATTGTGTTCATCAGTTAAATTGATTTTTCCCGGCCAATTTTCCAGCAACGGAACTTTGAGGTATTCGTTCATTCTATCGTTGGTGTCGTTATCCCAAATTAGAGCTGGCGAAATTTCTTCGAACAATTTCCATTGCCGCAAATGATCCAAAATCGCCACTGGATCAGACTCGAGCAAGATCAGGTCTAGCTCGTGTCGCAGGCGTTCGGCGGAAAGATGACCTAACAATTGTTTAGCCTCAGCCATCAATTGCATCGTTCGTTCATCGATCGTAAAGCCATACCTCAATTTATAGCGAGCCGCTCGAATCATACGGGTCGGGTCATCCACGAAGGAGAGCGAGTGCAGCACCCGGATGACTTTTTTGTCTAGGTCGCTCTTACCGCCATAATAATCGTGCAATTCGCCATAATGATCGGGGTCGATTCGAATTGCCAGCGTATTGATGGTGAAATCGCGGCGATGTAGGTCGTGTTTGATATTGCCATATTCTACCGAAGGTAAAGCGGAGGGTTGTTCATAGAATTCCTGCCGCGCTGAGATCAGGTCGATAAACTCAGGCAAAGATGGATGTTGGAAATTCGATCCGAACAAGAACCATCGGGCAGTACCAAACCGTCGATGTGAAGTTAACCGACCTCCGTATTGCTCAACCAATTTCTCCCCAATCGAAATCGCTTCCCCTTCGATCACACAGTCAATATCGGTGCTTGGATAATCGAGGAGCAGGTCACGCACGAACCCACCGACCAAATACGCCGGATACGATTGTGCGGCGCAGCACTTAGCAATATCATTGACCAGCTTTACGACCTCAGGGCTAAGGTAAGCGGTTAGTTTGTTCTCAATATTTTTACCCGACGAAAAAGCCCTTCGCTTGCTAGCCAATATCTTGATCAGATCCGTACGAGTGACGATACCGATCAATTTTTTCGTGGTCGGGTCAATTACCGGTATCTGCCCCCAACCACTTTCTGTCATCACCATTTGAACTGTTTGAATTGGGTCACTCGGCTCTACGCTATAACTGCCAGCATCCATAATATTTACAACATTAACTTTCAGGTTATGTTTCTTTGCTCTGTCAACAGACCGACGGGTAAGCAAACCGATCACTTTTCCGTCTTCCACTACAGGAAACCCTTCGTACCCATACTTCAACATCAATTGCCCAGCCTCATTCACCGATGTGTCAGGAGAAAGTACTTTAGGCATTTTCGACATCAGTTTTGCTACAGTTACCGACGGTTTTATCTTTTGGTCGATGAACAAATGGAGTTGTTTCTTAATTTCAGGAATATCAACCAGCTTATATTTCTCGGGTTTTAGCAAGGCTGAGGCAGCTCGCTGATGCCCCCCTCCGCCAAACTGGGCCGCAATCTCTGCCACGTTGATATCGTCGTTCGACGAACGCGCGATCATCCGAATCCCTTCCGGCGTTTTTACGATGATAAAAACAGCATCAGGTTCAAATAGGTCGCGGATCTTGTGCGCCAAGGTTGAGATCTCATCTACCTTAACAGGAACATCAGCATAGGAAAGCATAACCCGGTGACCTTTTACCTGAAAATGCTCCATATTATCCAACAGCAGGTCGTAAACCACAATCTGCTGATCGCTCATTGGCGGGTTCAGAAAATCGGAAATACTTTGAAGCATTGCGCCTTGGTCTATCAGCCAAGCTACCGCGCGAACATCACGCGCGGTGGTCTTGGAATACGTCAGAGATCCAGTATCTTCATAGATTGCTAACAACATCAAAGTTGCCTGAGCGGGGGTGATCGCAACTCGTTTACGTTGCATTTCTTCCGTGAAATAGGTCGTTGTTGCCCCAAGATCAACGATCTCAACGGACCGCTCGGGTTGTACTGATCGATTCAATTTTTCATCGAAAGCGCCATCTCTCACACGCAAGGGATGATGATCAATAACTTGAATTCGCGTTTTTTTGCTTATTCCCTTGATGGTGAGAAGGGATTGGGTATCAACCAATATAACATCGTCGATTTCGTCAAAGTTGGCGTCATTATTTTCAAGAAATTGAAATTCCGTTCCATACAAATTAAGAAAAGAGTTCACATTGCGGTTCATTTTTTGTGGCAATACCGCCTGTGCGCCCTCAATTTTAGATGCGGCAAATAAAGAGGCTATCGCGTCAAAATCTGCTTGGTCATGCGTCATTGCTATCTTCATAGGATGATTATAGCAAATAAAGATGGAGTATAATTTTCTGTCAACAACTTATTCAAGGCGAAAGAGCAACCATAGGCGAACCAACGAGAAACCGAGATCGAATGAATATAAGTGAACTCACCCACCTTATGCACGAGTTTGTTCTATCGAAAGGTTGGTACGAGCCAAATACCAAACGCCCACAAACCCCGCGAAACATCGCCATTTCGCTTTCCATCGAAGCCGCTGAGATCCTTGAACATTTTCAATGGAAAGATAACGGGTACGATAAGGAAGAGTTGGCGAGTGAGTTAGCCGATGTTGCTCTTTATTTACTACAACTCTCTGCTGTAACTGGTATTGATCTTGAACAAGCAATTACGAATAAGTTGGAAAAAAATAAAGATCGAACTTGGGACGAAAAATGATCATCACAGTCTTTGGCGCATCCCAACCGGTTCCGGGTAGTTCCGCCTACGAGGATGCGTATCAAGTTGGTAAAATGATTGCCTTAGCCGGCCACACTGTCGTCACTGGCGGTTATATCGGTACGATGGAAGCGGTATCAAAGGGAGCGAATCAGAGCGGAGGCCATGTGATCGGGGTCACCTGCGAAGATATCGAACGATGGCGAAAAGGCACGGTCAATCCGTGGGTGAACGAAGAAATAAAATGCCCCGATCTTATTGATCGTCTTCGCAAGCTGATCGAGATCTGTGATATGGCGATCGCCCTTCCCGGCGGCCCGGGTACACTTACAGAGATCTCTCTAATGTGGAATTTGATGATCGTTGAATCAATTCCACGCAAAAAAATGATTTTATTGGGTAAAGGATGGAGTGACGTAATTGAGTCAGCCGCCTCCTCCCTAAACCCGTATTTTACACCAGGGCAAAAAGAATTACTTACCTTTTCCCCTACGATCGATTCGATCCCTGAATTGAACCAATATAAAAATTGAGGAACCAAATGGCAGAAGAAAAATTAACAACCCAAGCTGAAAATTTCTCGGACTGGTACAACGAGTTGGTTATTCGCGCTGAACTAGCCGACTACTCACCAGTACGCGGATGTATGGTAGTACGCCCTTATGGCTGGAGAGTTTGGGAAAATATCCAAGCGGCTCTCGACAAGCGGTTTAAAGAAACCGGGCATGTAAACGCGGCATTTCCATTGTTAATTCCAAAGTCTTTCCTTGAGAAAGAAAAGGAACACGTCGAAGGTTTCTCCCCCGAGCTGGCGATCGTAACCGTTGGCGGTGGAGAAGAATTGGAAGAACCTTTGGTGGTTCGTCCCACCTCCGAGACCATCATTGGTTATATGTACAGCAAATGGGTAAAATCTTGGCGCGACCTGCCGATCCTGATCAACCAATGGGGTAGTGTCGTTCGTTGGGAAATGCGCACAAAACTATTTTTACGCACTACTGAATTCTATTGGCAAGAAGGTCACACCGCCCATGCCACCGAAGAAGAGGCTCGTGAAGAGACCTTCCGAATGTTGGATGTGTACGCTGATTTTGCTATCAACGAGGCAGCCATCCCTGTGATCAAGGGTATCAAGTCTGAAACGGAAAAATTTGCCGGCGCGGTAATGTCCACCACTATTGAAGCCATGATGGGCGACACCAAAGCACTGCAATCGGGTACATCCCACTTCCTTGGCCAAAACTTTGCCAAGGCTTTCGAGATCCAATACTCGGATAAAAACAACGAACTCCAATTCGCTTGGACCACCTCCTGGGGCTTATCTACCCGCATGGTCGGCGCGATCATTATGACCCACGGTGATGACAAAGGCTTAGTTTTACCCCCCCGCCTTGCTCCAATCCAAGTTGTGATGGTTCCCATTTTCAAGAATGAGTCCGAAAAAAGACAGGTTATGCCTGTTGCTGATGATCTCTTTGCGGCTCTTAGGGCCGCCGGCGTTCGCGTGAAGATGGACGACCGCGAAGAAGTAACCCCCGGTTTCAAATATAACGATTGGGAATTACGCGGTGTTCCTCTACGTATGGAAATTGGCCCGAAGGACATTGAGAAGAATTCTGTAGCCCTCGCCCGCCGAGATGTTCCGGGGCGTGAAGGCAAGATCTTTGTTCCCCAAACTGGCATCGTACCCACCGTGCAAAACTTGTTGGTCGAGATCCAAGCCGCCTTGTTAGCTAAGGCGACGGCTTTCCGTGATAGTCACATTTTTAGCCCAAATAATTTTGAAGAACTTACCCAAGTCCTGCAAAATGGTTGGGCTCTTTCACACTGGTGCGAAAGCTCCGCCTGTGAAGCTAAAGTTAAAGAAGCAACCAAGGCCGCCACTCGTTGTATCCCCATCGACCAACCCGCGTCAACCGGCGCGTGTATCGTATGCGGCCAACCTTCCAAACGAAAAGTGATCTTTGGCAAGGCTTATTAAGAAAAATCGTCAATGCCTGCTGTAGACATAAAGAGATTTACCAAGGAATCCGCTGTTCTGCTCGATCTATTCGGGCAGCCAGCGGATTTTATTCATTCCATTCACCAGATCTACGAACAATACGCCAACAGAACCATCCGAAAAAAGCCATCGCCTTTGGTCACTGTTCTGCACACCTACCAAGTCCCATTGGCCATTCTTCGTCATATCGATTTGATCTTGACTCAAAAAGT
>CAIRYE010000157.1 GCA_903882765.1 uncultured Anaerolineae bacterium | reverse complement strand
ATTTGAATTTGGTTGCCATGATGGGCTTCAACCCGCTGATCGGCCCCAATATTGATGAATTTGGTTTGAGATTCCCGGATATGAGCCAGCCCTACGACCGCGAATTGATGAAATTAGCCTGTGAAGCCGCCAAAGAAACCAACGTGCTGCTGCGCGAAGGCGTTTACGCCGGTCTCAGCGGCCCCTCTTTTGAATCCCCCGCCGACTTGCGCTTTTTACGCGGTATTGGCTCCGATGCTGTTGGTATGTCCACCGTGCCTGAGGTGATCGTTTCTCATCACGCCGGCATGCGCACCTTGGGCATCTCCGGCATCAGCAACAAGGCGAACCTTGATGGCAACACCATTACCACCCACCAAGAAGTTTTGGATGCCGGCCTAGTGATGGTTCCAAAACTGGAAAAGATCATCAAGTCCGTTTTGAAGAAGATCTAATTTCCTTGATGGCACAATAGTGGATCCTTTTTTTCAATTCATTACTGAAAATGAACTGGTCATATACATCCTTCTCGGTATTGGCGGTCTTTTCGCTTTAAGAACTTTGGTTCTGGGATGGACCGAATGGCAAAAATCCATTTTTGGGTTAGAAAAAGAATTAGCGTTTAATAAGATCAAAAGCTCAGGCGTGATCCTCATCTTGCTGGTGATGATCGGTCTGAGCCAATTTTGTTTTGTTTCCTTTGTAATTCCCTTCTTCCCTTCCACCGCTTTTGAAGCAACCCCAACCGCGAACCTGCTCGCCGGCACGCCAAACGCGCCTGGCACAGAGATGACCGCTGGACCTGGTAGCCAAATTCCAGCGGAAGGAACCATTGGTTGTACCGCCGGGCAGATCATGATCACATCGCCAGCCCCTGATGAAGAGATCAGCGGCAAGTTGACCGTTAAAGGTACAATTAATGTACAGAATTTTGGTTATTACAAATATGAGTATTCTCAAGCGAACGATATTTGGGTAACCATTGCCGCTGGCGACAAATTGATTTTAGATGGTGAGTTAGGAAATTGGGACGTGACCCAACTAACACCTGGTGATTATCAATTGCGATTGATGGTGACGGATAACACCGGCGCCGCGCTTCCAAGCTGCTCGCTGACTGTCAAGATACGACCGGAGTAGGGTTATTATGAATATTGAGATACGCAATACTGTTTCCACCGATCTGGCGCGTCTATCCGCTCTTGATCATTCGATTAATTCAGATTACGTTTGGCAGCTCGACCTCCAACGAGACGCGGGACAGATCTCGGTGTCTCTGCGTGAGATCCGTTTACCCCGAACCATCCGCATTGAATACCCTCGCCCGCCTAGCGAATTACCGGATACCTGGCACATTCGCCCAATGATGAGCGTCATGAACGGAATGGAGGCCATCGCCTACGTGCGACTTACGGATGTGATCGTTCCACACGCTGTGTGGATCACGGATGTAGTGGTTGGTAGGCCTGTTCGTGGTCAAGGAATTGGCCAGAAATTGATCAACGCCGCCGAAGATTGGGGCTTGCAGCGCGGATTGCGAAAATCGATCATCGAAGTTCAATCAAAGAACGCTCCAACCATCAAGATGGTGCAAAAACTTGGTTTTGAGTTTTGTGGGTACAGCGACCAATATTACGCCTCGCGGGATGTAGCACTCTTTTATTCAAGGAACATTTATTAAGGCTTCAACATTGCTTTTCCGTAAAACAGAAAGAAAAGTCCAGAAATGATCAGCGGTTGGGATTTTCGATTATTAGATGCCATTATTGGGTTTAACCAGATCCTTACCGCGGGTATTTCCATCACCGCGTTCTCCCTGTTCATCTATACTCTTTCCTTCAATCTTCGTGACCGCGTGTCACGCTCTTTCGCGATCATCTTAGTATGCATCGTCATCATCGCTTCTAGTGAGGCGATCGAAAGCACAGTTCAGACCGTCAACATGGTCGATCTTTTTCTTCACCTTCAATGGGTCGGTTTGGTATTCCTCCCGCCAGCCTACTTCCACCTTTCCGACGCCCTGCTTATCACCTCCGGCAGGCCATCGCGTGGGCGAAGGCGATTTATGGTGTGGGCTTTTTACAGCGCATCCTTATTTTTCTTAGTTCTGCTAACAAACGGCTCTTTGGTAGGCAAACTTCAACCCGATTCCTTACCGGCGGCTCACTTTGATCGCACAATTTGGACCAATGTTTTTACCCTCTACTACCTAACCATCATTGGTCTTTCTGAGTTCAACTATATCCGCGCTTATTTTAGAATGATGACCAGCTCGGGAAGACGCCGAATGCTGTACTTGCTCTCCGGTGCTACTGTCATCGCTTTAGGGTCCTACCCTTACCTGTTGTACGGATCAGGGTTTGCCTCACAATACCAAATGGTGTTTTGGAGCTTTGCCCTGCTCAACAATGTGGTGGTAGGCGCACTCATCGTGGTGATGGCGTATTCGGTCGCGTTTTTTGGGATTTCCTGGCCAGATCGTGTTATTAAAAGCAGGTTGGTCAAATGGATCCTTCGCGGTCCCGTAACCGCGTCCTTTGCCTTGGCATCTCTTACCTTGGTAAGAAGAGGTGGTGAATTCTTCGGGGTCACCTACAATGTGCTTGCTCCGGTATCCATGGTGGCTACCGTTGTTATCATTGAGCACATTATTACCCTACTTGCGCCTTATTGGGAACGAGCCCTTTTCTTTGGGCGGGACAAACCAGAGCTCAGTCTATTTCAAAATTTCGAGGAAAGGTTTTTAACACAAAGCGACATTAATCAATTTCTCGACGCGATCCTTGCCGCCATCCAAGATCTTCTACAGTCTTCAGCTGCTTTTATTGCCATTCTCGAAAGCTCCGCCATCGTCGATGTGATCCATTCCGGCAAACCTTTCTTTGAAAACGAATTGCTCATTGAAAAAGTAGCTGAATTTGAAAATGAGGATGGTACGTACTTCACCGTAAATGATTCGTTACTCATTCCCTTGCGCAAAAAGCACGAGGATGCCGATAAAATAACCCCAGAGAGCAGCGTTATCGGTATTCTCGGGATCAACAAGATCAACCTCGAAACTCTAGATACCGGGCAGCTCGAAGGTCTAGAAATTCTGATCGACAGGGCAGCCTTAGCCTTGGAAGATAGAGGTTTGCAACAAAATATCATTCAGATCATCCAAAAGATAGAACCACAAGTGCAATTGATCCAACAGATCAGAGCATCAAGCCGCTATGATAAAACCCGCTTGCTGATCGAAAAAACGAATGGTGATGAAGATATTGTTGAGAT
>CAIRYE010000156.1 GCA_903882765.1 uncultured Anaerolineae bacterium | reverse complement strand
GCTTACTCAAGCTGTCTTTATGCGGTTTTTCGACCAGATCCTTGAACTGCCAATAGAGATTATTCGCGAAATGGTGTATCAGGGGGAGACGGTGGATTGGGCTGGTACATTGGCCTTCAAATACGCCCTCTCGCTGGTTGAAACAGAAGAGCTTACCTCGGCTGTCGCAAAGGCACCCCGTACTTTTGAGCTTACCTTCCCTGAAACCAGCCCATTTAAGAATCTTGAACTGTACACCGGTTTGGAAAACATCGAGAAGTTGGATTCGGAAGAAGTTGCCTCCTACCTCGATTACGGTGGTAATCTTTCCAAACTCTCTACCATGTTTGAGCATCGCCCTGAACAATTAGAAATGCTGCGGGCGGTTTCTGATTCGCTATCGAATAATAATAAATTATTGGTCGAGGCAGGAACCGGTGTAGGTAAATCTTTTGCTTACCTGCTGCCTTCCGCCTTGTTCGCTATCAAGAACAGTACCCGCGTGGTGATCTCAACCAATACCATTAACCTACAAGATCAGCTGATCAATAAGGATATCCCGGCTATTCGAGAAATTTTGGGCTTGGATGTACAGGCAACCATTCTTAAAGGGCGCGGCAATTACATTTGTCCTCGACGATTCAGCGCATTGCGGCAGAATGGCCCCAACAACCCGGATGAAATGCGTGTGCTGGGAAAGGTTTTAGTTTGGAGCATGCAAGGTACCAACGGTGACCGCAACGATCTGACACTCAACCGACCAGGCGAAAGAGATGCTTGGTCTCGGATCTCGGCGGATGATGAGCAATGCTCCTCAGAAACATGTGCTGGAAAAATGGGAGGAACATGCCCCTTTTACAAAGCCAAGCAGGCATCGCAAAATGCCCATATTATCATCGTCAACCACGCTCTCTTACTCGCCGATCTCTCCAGCAAAGGTATGGTACTGCCACCGTATGATCACCTGATCATTGATGAAGGCCATCATCTCGAATCTGCTGCCACCAGCGCAATGTCTTTTCGCTTTACCCAGTTCGATCTTGATAGACTCTTAAAGGAAATTGGTGATACCAGCGGTGGCAACCTGGGCTTTATGCTTAGCGTAACTCGCAATTATGTTCGGCCTTCCGACCATGTGAACCTTGGCAACCTAACCCATAAAGTAGCTGAACAAAGCTTTCACCTCGAAAACTACAACCGCACCTTCTTTCAAGCAATGGGAGAATATATGCGCTTGTTACAGGAAGGCCGAGCAAACCCAGTTTATAGCTTTCAAGCACGCATCACAGCTGGCAGCAGAGCCAACCCAGGTTGGGATACCGTTGAAATTGCTTGGAGTTCTTGTGAAGACGCTTTGGATTTGATCCATAAAAACCTATCCGAAGTATACAAAGCTCTAGTTGAACTTTATACCAATGGCTATGATGTGGTGGAAGATTCGATCGGTTCGTTGCTGCATAACTTGAATTTGTTGAAAGACATAAATACAAATGTGTCGGGCATGATTCACGCGCCGACGGAAGAAACGATATATTGGGTTGAAAGCATGCCCAGCAATCAGAGACTTATCCTCAACACCGCGCCTTTGCGGATCGGGCCATCGTTAAAAAAAGGAATTTGGGATACCAAATACAGCGTAATTCTTACATCGGCAACCCTCACAACCAACGGTGAATTTGATTACATCAAAAGCACACTCAACGCCGATGACGCGGACGTGCTAACCCTTGGCTCTCCCTTCGACTACGAAAACTCCGCTCTCTTATACATCCCCAACGATGTACCCGAACCCAACGCCCCGGGCTATGAAAACGCGGTCAACCGAGCCATCATCGATACCGCCATCGCGACCGGCGGCCGAATGTTGGTTTTGTTCACCAACCTTGCCCAACTCAAACGCTGCGGACAAGCCATCAATCACTCCCTCTCCCGCCAGGATATTAGCGTATTCGAGCAGGGGGATGGCGCTAGCCCAGCCACGTTATTGGAATCGTTCAAAAGTACCGAAAAAGCTGTTCTGCTAGGAACCCGTTCTTTTTGGGAGGGGGTAGATGTTCCGGGTGACCTTCTTTCGGTAGTTGTTATCACCCGATTGCCTTTTGAAGTTCCCTCCGACCCGATCGTGGCGGCGCGTTCTGAGACTTTTGACAATCCGTTTAACGATTATCAGGTGCCAGAGGCCATTCTCAAATTCAGACAAGGCTTCGGCAGGCTCATTCGCAGCAGCAGCGATAGGGGCATTGTGGCGGTTCTTGATCGACGGGTCCTTACCAAAAACTACGGATCGTTGTTCATCAACAGCTTGCCGAAATGTACCTTGCGCAAGGATAGCGTAAGCCGTCTTCCTGAAGCGGCGAAACGCTGGTTGAATGAGTAATTTCTTCCAAAAGCACATTTTTCTGCCGCAAGATCATGGTAGTTGGGTATTTGTGTTCAGCCCAATCTTTGCCGGATTATTCATTAGCGGTCGCTTAGCTTTTGATCAATTTGGAATCATTTTAGCCGCCATCAGCTTCTTTTTAGTGCGCCAACCACTGACAGTGATTGTTAAAGTGTACTCAGGAAGGCGGGATGACAAAGACCTAGCTCCAGCCATTTTTTGGTGCATGATTTATGGATTTGTATTTTTATGTTCACTTGGCTTGCTCATTTATTTTCAGCAGACCTATGTGATCGCTGTAATGGCATTGCCGGCAGTAGGGATGTTAGCCTGGCAATTTGTACTCGTAGTACGGCGTAATGAGCGAAAACAGAAATTATTTGAGGTACTTAGCACCGGTTTGTTAGCGTTCATCGCGGCGGCCATCTTATGGGTCGGAAAATCGCCATTTGACACAGAGGGTTTGGTCTTATGGCTTTTGCTCTTCCTTCAAAGCGCAGCCAGTATTTTTTATGCCTATACCCGCCTAGAGCAACGCGTTTGGAAGGGAACCAAACCGCTATTCGAAAGGGTTGCGGTTAGCGCGTCGACCCTTCTCTTTACTTTAGTCAATCTCATTTTCTGCGTCATGCTGGGCCATTTTGATTGGGCTAACACCTATTTATGGCTCGCCTTTTGCGTTCAATTTCTTGAAACAATTCATAGTTTATACAACCCTGCCACTGGCTATAAACCAACACATATCGGCTTTCGACAAACGATTGTGAGTGCATTGTTCTTAGTATTATTAATTATTTTCTGGTAATTACAAAGTGATTAATTGTATATTGACATTATGACGGAATGAGTCTAATGTTATAGAAAGAATCAAATTATTTTTTGGAGGTTTTATGAAGAAACAATTGTTTGTTGTATTTGTTGTCATCGCGTTATTGGTCGCGGCTCTTCCCGTCTCAGTTTTTGCCGGCACTCCTGCCGAACTGAAAGTGGATGTTCGTAACACCACCGGTGGAGCAATTAATCTCGACATCGTTGACGCTGCTGGAAACCACATCTACAAGTCCTTTGAAGCAGGTGTGTTCGAATTTGACATGCTTGAAGGTGTTTACACCTATTATGTATCTACTCCTTGCGGTAATTATGCCGGGGATTGGAACCTGAACATCAACAAGACCTTATTTGTTTCCTGCAAATCTGGTGAACCAACCATTACCATGGATGAGTGCGTACGTGGCGCTTTCCTTCCAGGTGGTTTTGTTCCCGCAGCAAACCTCCCCCGAGGTCATGCCGCGAGTGGTCAAATTGGTGTAACAGCCCAACACTTCTTCATTGGTTGCTATTATGGTTTGACCCCAGAAGATTATTCCAAAGGTTTTCCAAACATCCGATAGGTTAACGAAAAAATTGAACAAAAAAATTTCTGCTGGAATCCCAGCAGCAATTTTTTTTATGTTACCTGAACGAACTATTAATCCACCGTTAAATAATCTCTTACTTCATCCATCAAGGTGGAACTGATGCCCGGAACGATCGACAGGTCATCTAAGGTAGCGAAATCGCCATTTATGTCGCGGAACTCGATGATGCGTTGGGCGAGGGTGGGGCCAATTCCGGGAAGCGATTCAAGATCTTGCTGGGTAGCTGTATTTAGGTTGATCGGTACAAAATCTGGGCTTAGCAAGCTGGTGGTAAGGCCATTATCCCCTATTGTTAGCA
Source organism: uncultured Anaerolineae bacterium (assembly GCA_903882765.1). GTDB lineage: Bacteria > Chloroflexota > Anaerolineae > Anaerolineales > Villigracilaceae > UBA5195. Next base: position 2,806 of record CAIRYE010000156.1, on the reverse strand, counting down.
TGGGGGTAGGAACCGCTCCATCATCACTATTGATCTTTATTTGTTCACCATCCACCAAAATGTCAGCCAGGTTCAGCCTCTCGTAATTTGCGCCTTCCAAAAAACCGCCGGCAACCTTTACGAGGTCAACAACTCGGCTACCGGGCAGCAGGCGGTAAACACCGGGCTCTTTCACGTCGCCGCTAATGTATACCACAAGAGGAACAGGGGTTTCAGTCGGCAGAATGGTGATCTGGTTGGTGGTAGGCTGTTTGATAAAGAAAATGCCTAAACCTGCCAGTATTAGCCCAACCAACACACCAATTGAAATCATTACCGCGTTTTTCATTGTAAGATCTCCTCAAAGATCTTTTTCGCTAATTGGGCATCGGCTTTGCCGCCCATTTTTTTCATCAACTGACCAACAAAGAAACCGATTAATCCTACTTTCCCGCTTTTGTAGGCGGCTACTTCTTTCGGGCTTTCATCCAATACGGATTGTGCCATCTGCCGAATCGCGCCATCATCGGCGATCATGTCCAGACCTTCACTTTCCACGATCTTACGGGGGCTTTTGCCATTTGCTTGAACTTTTATCAAGAGATCTTTTCCGGTGTTGGCATTGATCTGCCCTGCATCTACCATTTCAATGATCTCAACTAGGTAGGCGGGGGATAATTTCATCAAGGAAGGTTCGCTACCACTTTCTTTGATCATTCTAAGAACATCGTTGGTGAGCCAATTGCTAACACGTTTGATATCCCCTTTGTATAAGCCGGCGGCGGCTAGAAAATATTCGCTTAGCTGGCGTTCTGAAGTGAGAATTTCAGCGTCATATTCAGATAAACCAAAGGTTTGAATGAATCGTTCGCGTCGTTGAAGCGGCAGTTCGGGAAAATCAGCTAAGATCTGATCCAGCCAATCTTTGGTTATTTGTAAGGGTAATAAGTCAGGCTCCCTAAAATAGCGGTAATCCGCTTCGGTCTCTTTAGAGCGCATCTTTTTCAAGCTTTTGTTTTCGTCGTCCCACTCCAAGGTCCAGCTTTCGATGCGATTCCCTTTCTCCACTTCCTCGATCTGTCTGGCGATCTCTGTTTCGATGGCGGAACGAACTGCTTCGATGGAGTTCACGTTCTTGATCTCGGTCTTTGTGTTAAGGTGAGTTTGGCCTTTTTTACGAATAGAGACGTTGGCGTCGCAACGCAGTTGACCTTTTTCCATGTCCGCGTCACTTACTCCCACCCAGCGCAACAACTGTCGTAGGCGGGTGAGGTAGTTGGCGGCATCGTCTGAGCTGTGAATATCGGGACCGGTTACCATTTCGATCAAGGGGACACCGCAGCGATTGAAATCGATCTGACGAGCGCCGTTCTCATTCTTGGTTTTACCGGCATCTTCTTCTAGGTGCATTTTAGCGATGGTCACTCGGCATGGCAAGCCGCCCGTGGACGGAAAATCGAGGTAGCCGCCTAGCCCGAGTGGTTTATCGAACTGGGTGATCTGATACCCTTTAGGAAGGTCGGGATAAAAGTAATTTTTGCGATCGAAGATCGAGATAGGTTGGATGGCGGAGTTCATGGCGTAGGCTAATAAAACGCCTCGCACTACCGCTTCCTGATTGAGCACCGGTAGCACGCCAGGCAATCCGGAGCACACCGGGCAAACATTCTGGTTCTGGCTGTCGTTCCAGGAATCGGCTTTGCATGAGCAGAATATTTTGGTCTTTGTTTTCAGTTGGATGTGGGTTTCTAACCCGATCACGGCTTCATACTGTTCCATATTGTCTCGCTTCTGCTCAGTTCAAATTCGGTTTAAGGGTGCGCCAAGCTTCGTTGGCGGTTATTTGCTCGTAAGTATGGCCAGCGCGTAAAAGCAGGTCTTCGCGGTAATCTGGAGCGTAAAACTGAATGGCGATAGGCATATTGCTTTCATCAAAGCCAGCCGGCAAAGAGATTCCAGGGATGCCGGCATGGTTGCCAGAGACCAAGAATTGATCCGCGTACTGCATTAGTACCGAATCGCCAAAGATGCCGCCGATACTGAATGCTGACGAGGGCGTGCAAGGGGTTAGCAACATATCTACCTTCTTGTAAGCTTCATCAAAATCGCGGCGGATGAGGGTGCGGATCTTGAGGGCGCGGGCGTAATACTGTTCGCTGTATTGGGCGGCGCTTACATACATGCCCATGAGAATGCGCAGCTTGGGTTGTTGGCCAAAACCCTCGCCGCGGCTGCGGCGGTACATTTCGCTGAGTCCGTTGTAATGGGTCGAGGAGCGGTGACCGTACTTCACACCATCAAAGCGGTGCAAATTGCTGGCTGCCTCAACGCGGGAAATAACAAAGTATGCCGGGATTCCATAGCGCGTATGGGGCATAGATATGCCTTCCACGATCTCCGCGCCGTTTGCGGCAAACAGTTCCGCGGCACGGTACACCTCGTTTTTGATCCGTTCGGGTAGTTCGTGTTCAACCAACCCGCCTGTTGCTGGGTCGTAAATGGTGATTTTGAAATAATCGGGTGAGAGGCCGATCTTTAAGCCTTTCACATCCTTGTTCAACTCGTTGAGGTAGTTTGGTACGGGTACAGCGGCGCAGGTAGAATCATGCGGGTCAGCGCCGGCCATAGCCTGCAGGGCGAGAGCGGCATCACGGGTAGTGCGGGTGAGCGGGCCGGGGCAATCGAGTGAGGATCCAAACGCGATCAGTCCATAACGTGAAACTCGTCCGTAGGTTGGTTTGAGGCCCACTGTTCCGCAATAACTTGCTGGCAGTCGGATCGATCCTGATGTATCCGTCCCGAGTGAGATCGGGCTTTCGTAGGATGC
>CAIRYE010000155.1 GCA_903882765.1 uncultured Anaerolineae bacterium | reverse complement strand
TTGGCAGTTCCGATTTATTGAAATGATGCCGTTCGCGGGTGCCACCAACCTTCAAACCCACAATATCGTCACCGCCGCCCAGATCCAAGAAAAAATAGAATCTGAATTTGGTCCATTAGAAACATCCGGTAACTACGATGGTGAAGCGCGCATGTTCAAGATCCGCGGCGCAAAAGGCCAGATCGGCTTTATTTCCTCCGTTACCGTTCCGTTTTGTTCAGATTGTACCCGCGCCCGTTTAACGTCCGACGGTGTATTGCGTATGTGCCTGCTGCGAGAAAAAGAAATTGACTTACTCTCCCCATTACGAGCGGGTGCCAGCGAGGAAGATCTACGCCAATTGATTCTTGATGGAGTATGGAACAAACCGTGGGGCCATGGCTTGGGAAAAGGCGAGATTCCGCTTAATAGAGCAATGAACCAGATCGGTGGTTAGGATTCAAAAGTTGTTCTAATGTTAGGAGTACAAAATGGCTTGGGAAAGAAAAGTAAGTAGAACTCTACAACTACGAAATGAACAAGCGATTGGCCAGCTTGCCAAGATTCTTCATTTGATTTCAGATAACGGGGGGAATATTGGCGACATTCGAATGATCACCGAAACATCTCAGCACGTCGTGCGTGATATTACCATCTACGCGGATACCGTTGAGCAATTTGAGATCATCCTCGAAAAGTTGGAGGAATTGGAAGGTACCGTCATTACAGAGGTTCGTGATGAAGTTCTTCAATTACATTTAAAAGGCAAGATCGCGGTCCGCTCCCGCTATCCCATTGATTCCATGACAACTTTACGCCGGGTATATACTCCCGGTGTAGCCGAAGTATGTATGCTGATCGCTAAGGATCCATCCCTTGCCCGCCTCTACACCTGCACCAGTCATATGATCGCCATCGTCACCGATGGCACCGCTGTTCTTGGCTTGGGCGATATCGGCCCCCTCGCCGGAATGCCGGTAATGGAAGGCAAAGCCATGCTGATGGAATCTTTGGTCGGCCTTTCAGGATTCCCCATTTTATTAAATACCAAAGATCCAGATCGGATCGTGGATACCATCGCGGCAATTGCGCCGACCTTTGCCGCTATTCAACTAGAAGATATTTCCGCTCCCCGTTGTTTCGAGATCGAAGAGCGGTTGAAAAAGATCCTCGATATTCCCGTAATGCACGATGACCAACACGGAACAGCGGTTGTAACCACCGCCGCGTTATTGGTTGCCACAAGGCGAAGCGGTGTCTCCCTTTCTGATCTAAAGATCGGACAGATCGGTTTAGGCGCTGCTGGGCTGGCGACCACAAGAATGCTGATGGGCATCACTTCTCAACCAGTGTGGGGAGCGGATCTAAACCCTGATGCCATCGCCAGATTCAAATCGTATGGTGGTAATCCATCAACCCTAACTGAGATCATGGCAAATTGCGATGTAGTCATTTCTACTACGGGTGTTCAAGGATTGATCAGGCCCGAGATGGTTCGAAAAGGACAGATCATTTTGGCTTTATCCAATCCCAAGCCTGAGATCGAACCCGAAGTGGCTATGGCAAACGGGGCGATCTTTGCCGCGGATGGCAAGTCAGTTAATAACGTCCTCGGTTTCCCAGGTATCTTCCGTGGGGCAGTCGATTCAAACGCCAGCACCATAACAAATGAAATGCTCATCGCGGCTGCCTATACCATCGCTGAATTAACCAAACCAGGTGAACTAGTGCCCAACGCGTTGGACAAAAAAGTTCACCTAGCTGTAGCGAAAGCGGTCGCCCTAAAAGCTTTTGAGCAAGGGGTCGCTCGGGCTGATTACGTTGCCTATATTGAAGAATAGCCTTTTACTTTAGTATTTCTTCTCGTAACAAATACCCTAAGCGGGTAATACCTTCGCGAATGGTTTCTGGCGTTGAGTAAGAAAAATTCAACCGCATAGCGTTCTTTCCTTTTCCGTCCGCATTAAACGCGATGCCAGGGACGAACGCTACTTTTCTCTCGATCGCCTTTTTCAAGAGTTGGGTTGTATCAATTTTTTCAGGAACCTTGCCCCACAGGAACATGCCGCCTTTGGGAGTGGTCCAACTTGTATCCGATGGCCAAATTTCTTCCATAGTTTCGAGCATTACATCGCGCCTTTCTTTGTACACAGCGCGAATGATCTTTACATGCTCATCTAAAAAGCCACCTTTTCCTACTTCAAACGCTACCATCTGAGTAAATGTTGATGTGTGCAGATCTGCCGCTTGTTTTGTTTGCACTAACTTTTTGATCACCATTTCTGGCGCGATCACCCACGCCAACCTAAGCCCTGGGGCAAGTACTTTTGAAAAAGTACTGAGGTAGATGACGTTGCCGGTATACGTGCCTACATCGCCGCGATAAACACTGTCGAGGTAAGCCAGCGAGGGAAGGTGCTCGCCCTCGTACCGCAGCTGGCCATAAGGATCATCCTCAACGATGGGGACGCCATACTTATCAGCCATCTCTACGATCAGTTGGCGCCGTTCGAGGCTTAGGGTAACCCCGCTAGGGTTTTGGAAATTGGGCAGAATATAGATGAACTTGGGGCCAACCCTTAGGGCCTTCTCCAACTCATCAACGATCATTCCATCCTCATCCACCGGCACCGTAATATATTGCGCGCCATAAGCGTTCCAAGCTTGTAACGCCCCGAGGTAAGTGGGGGATTCCACCACAATATAATCTCCTCGATTAATGAACAGCCTGCCAATAAAATCGAGTGCTTGTTGTGAGCCAGATGTGATCATCACATTTTCGGGTTTGATGGAAACGCTATAACGGGCTTTGTGGCGGGTGATCATCTCCCTAAGGGGAGCATAGCCATCGGTAGCGCCGTATTGCAAAGCGGTTGGGCCATAGTTATCCAAAACAAAATTACATGCCTCGCTAAACTTTTCCAAAGGGAAAACCTCAGGAGCGGGTAATCCTCCCCCAAAGGAAATAATGGATGGATCTTCGGTTAATTTTAATAATTCGCGAATGATGGAGCTTCCCATTTTTTGAGTTCGATGGGCAAATCGGTATTCCCAAGGTGTTTCCATTCATACTCCTTCAAACAAAAAAATACCTGGTAGGGATCTACTCCTCTAACAGGCTCTTTGAACAACAGGTAGGAACTTTTTGCTTCCCATAAATTAATTATCGCTCATTTTAAAATAATTCAACATGACAAATGCACGCTCATAGTCACATATTCGGCTATGACAAAAAACCTCTCGAAGGGAATTCGAGAGGTGTGGGTGGGCTAAAGAATTAGATCAAACTAGCGTGGGAAAGATCAATCTTGGAAGAAGGCTTTCACTTTTGCCAGGATTTGGTTATCGGTAAGTTTGTCAGAGGTCTCAACTTTCTCAATAATTTTGGTGTATCCATCTTCTTTTAGTTGGTGAGTTAATTCCACCTTCGCCTCGCCTGGCCCCATGATATACAGCCGTTCAGGATATTTGATGGTGTCACTCACCTTCGCGTAATACTCTTTTCGTAATTTTTCGATATGGCGGTCCCGAATATCCTCCGCAGGAAAATCTTTGGCACCGCTATTAATGCCATGGCTGCCACCCGCTGAAAAGACCCTTTCTAGGTTCGAGTTGATTGTCTGAACTGATTCGTCGCCTAGAAACACAATAACAGCTTTTTTGTGGTCAATCCATAAGCCAATATCATTTTTCATATAAATTACTCCTGGATAAAAAGCCCACCGTTCTTAATTTCAGTATAAGGCTTTCATCTGTACAGTTCAATCATCCAGAAGTTCAAACAAACCTAAACAATGCTGAGCAAGTTTCTCCGAGGGAAGTAACCGAGGATCCGTCCCCTCATGATCGAATTGCCTAGTACGCCCTGCGCGTTTGCCATCTTTACGCTAAGCCCTAACAATTCGGGCAGAATGCCGCAGCGAAAAGTGAAAGTGAGGTTTTCGATCTGGCCGACCACATCGTAAGATTCTGAGGTGAAATCTCGAAACACCGGATGAAAATCTTCAACAACCCCCCTAGAAGGAAAAGTAGAGGTGATATCATCTTGTAAATAGCTGATCTGCGCGCCGGTATCAAATACCATCTGAAACTGTTTCCCGGCGATTTCTGCGTTGAGTAGGGGGATGCCCATAAAACCGATCAACGGAATTTTCGTTCCCTCCACGGGTAGTTCTTCAGATGAGATGGATATTTCATCTTTTTTTAGGTCAAATACCAGGTCAAACTGCACCATAATATCTTCCCCGATCAAGCCTTGGCAAGGTACTCCTGTCGCTTGCGCGATCACACTCGCTTTTGTTCCCATGTAATCGGGCGCGATCTCGAACATTCGGCCGTCAAGCGTTATTTGCTGGGTATCGCCAAAACTGGTAGGTCCACCGGTATCTAGCAGCCAATACTTCCCCTCAAGGACAATGAACAGGTGGTCGTTGATAAATTTCAATGGATATTGTTTCATACTTTAATTTCCCCTCTTTCTAGAATGGTATTGCGATTTAGTTAATTTTACTATTTTTTGAGGGAAATTACAGGATGGATATTACCTTTCTTCAATTGACCCCCGCTCCTTATCTATGGTAAATTATGACTATGCCTAAATCACTTTACCTCATTGATGGTCACGCCTTGGCGTACAGAACATTTTTCGCCCTCAACAATGGCCCCTCCGCGGGCAGGTGGCAAACTTCGCTCGGAGAACCCACTGCTGGGGTTTATGGCTTTGCGACAGTATTGATGAAGTTCCTCGAAACAGAGAAGCCAGATTACATCGCGGTAGCTTTCGATACCGGCAAAACCTTCCGCGACGCGATGTTCCCAGAGTACAAAGCCACCCGCGAAAAAATGCCCGATGACCTAAAAGTGCAGATCAACCGAATTCGGCAGATGGTGGATGCTTTTAATATCCCACGCCTCGAGATGGATGGTTTTGAGGCGGATGATGTGCTCGGTTCCATCGCCAAGCAAGCCGCCGCGCAAGGCTTGGGCGTAAAGATCATCACCGGGGACCGCGACCTGTTGCAACTGGTAGGCGGGTTGATCATTGTTAGCTTGCCCGAAGGTGGTAAATTAGCTGATTCGCGTGATTACATCAACGATGCCGATGTCATCGCTAAATTTGGTGTGCCTGCCCGATTGGTAGTGGATTACAAAGCTCTCGTTGGCGATACCTCCGATAACATCCCGGGTGTAAAGGGCATTGGCGAAAAAACTGCCCAAACCCTCTATAGCACCTATTCTTCGCTTGATGAAATTTACGAACACATTGAAGAAATACCCGGAAAGATCAAGACGAAATTGGAAGAGAATAAGGAAATGGCGTATCTGAGCCGTGACCTTGCCCAAATACGCACCGATCTTGATATTAACCTCGACCTTACCCATGCCAAAGCCGATCAGTGGGATCTGACAGTAGTGGAAGATTTCTTTAAGGAAATGGAGTTCCGTTCTTTACTCCCTAAGCTTCAATCCTTAAAAGGCATTGTAGCGGTAAAAACCCCAGTAGTTGCGCCGGTAAAAAACCAAATGTCGATGTTCGATATCCAACCTACCCGCGTTGTCACTCCCCTCGAAGTGCGGCCAGCATCAGCTCTCAACGTAAAGATCGTAGACTCAGACCAAACTCTGGCGGAATTAGCTCAGGCATTATCCTCCGCAAAGGTGATCTCCTTCGATACCGAAACCACCTCCACCAACGAAATGCAAGCCAAACTGGTAGGCATCTCTTTGGCAACGGAAGCCGGCACGGGCTGGTACATTCCGGTTGCCCATGCCAATGACACCAACTTACCCTTACCAAATATTCTTGATGTGATCGCCGGCCCAATGCGCGACCCAGCCATTCGTAAGATCGGGCATAACCTCAAATACGATTACTTGATCTTGGCGCGCAATGGTTTGCGGGTTACTCCTCTCTCCTTTGACACAATGATCGCCGAATGGGTGATCGACCCAACCTCGCGCAATTTAGGCCTAAAAAACTTAGCCAATGTTCGGCTGGGTGATGAAATGACCCATATTGATGAGTTGATAGGCAAGGGCAAAACCCAGATCACGATGGATCTTGTCTCCGTGGCGGATGCCGCCCCCTATGCCGCCGCTGATGCCGAGACCTGTATCCGCTTGATGGCGCAGATGGAACGAGAGATCAGCCGCGACCACCTTGATAAAGTGTTCTACGAGATCGAGATGCCCCTTATCAGCGTTTTGGCTGAGATGGAATTAAAAGGAGTCTTGCTGGATCTGCCCTTCTTTGAGCAGTTTTCAAAGGAATTGAACCTGAGCCTTGCCACCCTTGAAAGCCAGATCTATCAACTGGTGGGTAAAAACTTTAATATCAATTCCACGCAACAACTATCCGATGTATTATTCAAAAACTTAGGGCTCACCCCCCCTGACCGCGGCAAGAAAACCGCTAGTGGTCATTTCTCCACCTCGGCGGATGTCCTTGAAAATATGCGCGGCCAGCATACCGTGGTCGATCTTGTACTTGAGCAGCGTGAATTGGCAAAATTGCGATCAACCTATGTCGACGCGCTTCCCGGGGCAGTCGACCCCGATTCGGGCAGGGTGCATACCTCCTTCGGACAAACCGGTTCCGTCACCGGGCGGCTTTCTTCCAACAATCCAAATTTGCAGAACATACCTGTAAAAAGTGAATTGGGTCGAAAAGTTCGCAATGGCTTCATAGCGGATCACGGAAAAGTTCTACTGTCGGTAGATTATTCCCAAGTAGAGTTGCGCTTGGTAGCAGTGATGGCGCAAGACCAAGCCATGCTCGCCGCATTCCGCGCCGGTCAGGATATTCACTCGGCAACCGCGGCAGCAATTGAGAAAAAACCCCTTTCCGAAGTGACCAAAGATATGCGCCGAAACGCGAAGGCGGTAAATTTTGGTTTGATCTATGGCATGTCCGCCTTTGGACTCACCCGAACTACCGATCTTACCCTGGCCCAATCAGAAGATTTTGTGAAGAAGTATTTCGAGCAATTTCCGGGTGTAAAGGGCTATTTGGAAACCACCAAAAAACTCGCCGCCGAACAAGGATATGTTTCCACTTTGTTAGGCCGTCGCCGTTACTTTCCCGCCCTCACCGGCATGATGAATTACCAGATGCGCGGACGTGAAGAACGTGAAGCCATCAACGCGCCCATCCAAGGCACCGCAGCCGATATTATGAAGCTGGCCATGATACAGCTACCGCCGGCCCTTGAAGCCGCTGGGCTAAAAACGCAGATGCTGCTGCAGGTTCATGATGAGTTACTTCTGGAATGTCCGGTTGGTGAATTACCTGAGGCCGTGAGAGTGGTTCAATCCGTGATGGAAAACGCTTATCCGCTCGAAATTCCATTAGAAACGGAAGCGAGATCAGGTCTAAGCTGGGGAACGCTAGAAGTATTGTAAGTTAGCGCTCAGTGGAGATGGAGTAGTTCACTCCGTCAGTAATGATCTCGATCCAACCCGATTGATCCGTGCGGAATATATTCGGGTTATTCATCTCGTCCATAAGGGTTCGCGAAGGATAGCCTCTGCTATCCATTCCTGAAACGCTGAGTAATAACATCTCAGGGCTGAGGCTATTAATGAGGGTAATTGGGTTGGATGGCGCATACCCGCTTTCAGCAAAATAATACCCGGTCACCGGTTTAAATTTTTTACCATAGGCAACTTCCTCAAAATTGTCACGGTTCACCCCGATCGGCAAAAGCACACTAAAGCTGCCTTTTTCCACCAACAGAATCGCGCCGCGGCTGGAGGTGGATAGGAAACGAATGCGTGCCCCATCGCCAAGGTCCACAGCTAAACCATCCATCGCGTAAGTGATATCGCTCTTCTTTTTCAATAACGAGTCATGAAGTTTCAACGAGGAAAAGGATGCTTCCTGATTCCCAGCCCATATCACCTGCTTTGCAGGAAATAACCCAATAAATTTCGGCAAAGCGGCTACTTGGTTTTCTTGCGTGGAAGCAAGGATGAGCAGGTCTATTTTCTTTTCAAAGACCGAAGTGCGCCGCCCAACTTGGTCTAACAAGGCTGAAGGGTCATCGCCGCCATTGATAAGAACGGTTTGACCGTTGGGAGCTTCGATGAACAGCGCGTCTGCCGAACCAACATCCATGATCGTAATGTGAAGTTTTCCATCCGGCAGCTTGCTAACAGAATCCCACGAGAGGAAGAGGATGAGCAACAAAATAGGCACAAGAATGGAAGGTTTTAGACCCTTGTTCATCGAATTCCAAAAGAAAAGGATAGCTAGCAATAAAGCAAAATAAGCTAGGATGAGCAGGATCGTAAAATTCCCAAAATTAATGTTCCAGCCTGAATATTTTGCCGTGAATTCTACAATGCCAATGGTTGCCGCCCCAAGTGGATGCGTAGCGACAGCAAGCAGTTGGCCCAAAGGGTAGAAAAGAAAACTAGTGATGACGCTTAGTCCGCCCAATATCATCAGCAATGGTTGCAGTGGCAATATCAGTGGGTTGGTTACAAAGGTGATCAAAGGTAATTTGCCGAAGTGGTACAGGATGATCGGCAGAACGGTGATCTGCGCGGAAAGGGTAATGATCAACACATCCGAAACGATCATTACAAAACGTTCGAGGATGTTTTCTGGAACGAAGGTCGCCAACCCTTTACGAGCCAGTTCTTGCAGAGGCTCAGTAAAGGTAACAATACCGATGGTGGCGGCAAAGGACAATTGAAAACCAACCTCCCAAAGCACCATTGGATTGATCAATGCCATGATCATGGCGGCGAAAAAGAGTGCTGTTAGGGTAGCGTTCCGCCTGCCAAGCAAAATACCGATCGCCCCAAGGGTGCCCATGATCGAGGCGCGCACCAAGGGAGGTTCAGCCCCCGCTAAAACGGTATAAAGTAGGATCGCGACGATCGAGAGGATAGTTCCGTATTTCCGCCCGAACAAGCGGTTGAACACGAGCATAAAAATGAATGCGATGATGCCGATATTAAAGCCAGAAATGGCAATAATGTGTGATGTGCCGGTATCGATAAAGGCTTGCTGCACCTTCTCTGGAATATTTTGATCCCGCCCAATGAGAATTCCAGCCAATAAAGAGGCCACCGGAGGTTGGAATAGCTCATCGATCCTGCCGACGGTTTTGTTGCGGATCGAGGAGATGATCGATTGAAAATCAACGGCGGTCGAATTCCTTAATAAGGTGATATTGCTGGTCGTAAGAATGGAATGAACACCTTGCCGCAACAGGTATTCCCGGTACGAAAAATCAGCGGATTCCGGCGGGGTTTCGAGCAACCCGCGAGCGCGGACCCTATCGCCATACTTCACATCATATTCGTTATATAGTTTTACTAATACCGTTCCAGTAGTTGGCAGGTCACCCGTTCCAACATCAATACTATCCACATCAATTTTTAGGTTGACAACTTTGTCACGCACATCCGGGTTTTCTTTTACGGTGCCGGTGATGTAAACATGCTGTTGAGAGTCATTAAAAAAGGAAATATGATCAGCCGGTAATGCTTGCTGGGCTACTTGGTATCGAGCTCCGCCAAAGAAGAAGAACCCAGGGATCAGCAATAGCGCGATCATTACACTAGGTTTGATGAGGCGAACGATAATAGCAAAGGCAAAAACCGCTAAACTTAGTATTAACCAAATAAGGAAATTAAACTTGTAATACGAACCAGCGAGATCGCCGAGAAGGAACATTACAGCAAACCATATAAGCGGTGATGCTTTGATCTGATCGAGCAGAGTATTGTTATTTTGATTCGTCATCGTGTAGTGTTATTCTTGTATTAAATATAATCTATACCATAACATTTCTTTTGATAAAATTCAGAGGAAATTAAAATTCACAGAAAATACTATGAAAAACACATTCGATCTTTTTAATAAATCAAAATTGGTCTTGGTAACAGGGGTTACTGGTTATGTTGGTAACCGCTTGGTGTATCGGCTATTAGAGCAAGGTTACAACGTAAGGGTTCTCACCCGCGATCCCCTTCGCATTTCAGGCCGACCCTGGATAAATCAGGTTGAGGTGTGTGAGGGGGATGCACTTCTCCCGGATAGCTTGGATGTAGCTTTGAAAGATGTATCGGTGGCTTATTTCCTGATCCATGGACGGCAGGTAAACAAAGAAAACGCCGCCCGAGATGTAACCATAGCGCGTAATTTCACCCTGGCCGCCAGCAAGGCTAAGATCGACCGCATTATTTACCTCGGTGAGTTGGTCGATCCGCAGGCGAAACTATCCTCCTACATCCGTTCTCGCCACGAAACAGGCTACGTTCTACGGCAAGGGCTGGTGCCCGTAACCGAGTTTCGCACCAGTATGATCATAGGTTCAGGTTCCGCCTTGTTCGAGATGGTTCGCTTTCTTGTGGAACGAGAGCCGGTTTTGATCTGCCCGCGCTGGTTTTATTCCAAAGCCCAACCTATCGCTATTCGAAACGTGTTAGATTATTTGGTGGGAGCCTTGGACCAACCGGAGAGTATCGGTAAACTGATCGAGATCGGTGGCCAAAACCAGCTTTCCTATGCCGAGATGTTATTGGAGTATGCCCGCGCTAGGGGATTAAAAAGGACGTTGATTCCCACTCCCTTTTACTTCCCCAAATTATCCGCATATTGGGTGCATATGGTCACTCCGATCACCTACAACACGGTTTTACCTCTCATCGAAGGTCTTAAATACGATTCGATCGTAAACAATGATGAAGCAGGAGCTCTCTTTCCAGAAATTGAGGTGCTCGATTTTGATAAAGCCTTGCATTTCGCTCTTGTAAAAATTGAGCATGGAGATATCCAATCCTCTTGGCGAGACGCACTGGTGACCAGCGCCGGCGATATCAAGCCGTATGAATTTCACTTGGTAGAAGGAATGTACATTGAGCGCCGGCAATTGGTTGTGGACTTGCCGAACGAAGCGGTTTTTGGTGCGTTTACCAGCATTGGCGGAGATACCGGTTGGTTATACATGGACTGGTCTTGGAGGATGAGGGGCTGGCTGGATAAGATCGTTGGCGGGGTTGGTCTCCGTCGCGGCCGCCGGCACCCAACTGAAATTATCGCCGGCGAATCCTTGGACTTTTGGCGAGTGGAAGCGGTGGAGCCTGGCCGCTCAATGCGATTGCACGCTGAAATGAAATTACCTGGAAAAGCCTGGTTGGAATTTGAATCGATCCCGCAATCG
>CAIRYE010000154.1 GCA_903882765.1 uncultured Anaerolineae bacterium | reverse complement strand
CCCAGCCACGGTGCAATCGCAATCCGGCAACACCATCAATCCACCCAGCATCAAAACCAACAGCTCAGAAGACCTAGAGATCCCCGCCTTCTTACGCAAACGGCACTAAAATTCAACAAAAAAAAAGAGGGAGTGGCAATCGCCGCTCCCTCTTCATTTAAAAAACCGTAACCAACATTTCTTATTCCGTGATCGCCGCCCGTTCCAACGGTGTTGGAATCGCGGACGATGCCCGAAACAACCCCACATCGATCCGTCCCAGCATCAAAATAGCGGCCAGCAGCATCAGCGATTCAATGCCAAACACCACCACATACCCGGTCAGCGGTACGCCGCTAAGGTTGGTGGCGACATCCCGCACCACCCCACCTAAGATGGAGCCAACCAACCGCGAAAGCGAGTTCGATAACCCCCACGCCCCCACGAACAACCCAACCTGCCCGGGCAAAGTCAGGTCAAACATCAACGCCAAATTCGCCACGGTCGAAAGCCCCGTACCAGCGCCCAGCAGCAACACGCCGCCATAAAAGCCAGCCGAAGACCGCAACCCGCCGCTGATCAAGATCAGCAAAAAGCCGCCCAACGCCCCCAGGTTGCCAATTTGGGCAACTGTCTTGCGCGAGAGCATTTTCTCCAACGGGCTGGCTAGCAAAATGGTCAGCAGCACAGCGCCCCCCCAGATCGAGGTCAGCCGTGTGGTTTGGCTCACGCTCCAGTTAAAAGCCTCCGCAGCGAACGGTTCCAGCAAAACATCCTGACCCAGGATAGCCGCTAGCAACAGCAGTAAATACACAAAAAAAGTACGTCCCACCGGGTTGCTCAGTACCGCGTCGATCATCTGGCGATAGCTAGTGGTTTCGGTGGGGATGACCGATCCGGTGGAACGTGGCTCAAGCCACACCAAGCCGATACTGCCCATCACCAACGCCACCGCGCCAACCACCACAAAGGCGTTCTGCAGCACCGCCGGCGAATACGATTCCACCATCCTGCCCAAACCAACCGCGGTCAAAATAATACCAACGATCATCATGAACCACATCACCGCGATGGTTGAACCCCGCTCCTTCTCGCCGCTTAGCTCAGAGGCCAACGCCAAATAGCACACGCTCGAAAGGTTGTACCCCATGCCCCAAGCCAAAAACGGAGTGATGCCCGCCAAAATGCCGATCGCGCCGCCTTCCGCTAACTTAAAAGCCGCCCAAGGTGAAATGGCAACGCCCAGCGAGCAAAGCACCAACCCCGCGAATATATAAGGAGTTCGCCGCAATCCAAACAACGGATGCCGATCAGAAAAAGACCCGATCGCCACCTGCATCGGCGAAAAGAAATAAGGCAGCGACGCCAAAATTGCCACCAACGTCGCCGAAAGGGATAACTCCCGGATCATAACGCGGTTCAAGGTGCTGTTGATCGGCACCAAGGTCATAGCCACGGCAACATGGAGCAAACCAAGTTGAAATTTTTTAAAATTCATAGAAAACGATCACCCTTCAGGGAGAATGAATATAGTAGTTGGTAAGTGAACTGCCATTGTAACAGGGGAAGGTTAAAAATATATGAAAGAATTTCGCTAAAATTGCAATTAATGTTAAATTATTGTACGATAAAATAACTCATTTTTTTAAGGAAACTATTGGATGAAAAACCTAACCGCCGAACGACTTATCAACCTCGTAAGACAGAATTGGGGATGGCCTTTTGTTCTGCGATTTATTTTGCACTTCGTGCTGATCTACAGTGTTATGTCAGGTGTAACTTACCTCCTCTATGCGCGCGAACTAAAAGCGGCCTGGGAAGAAATCAAACGCGAGGATACCTCCCAAGTTGCCTTACAGCATGATCTATTGATCAATGAAATTCAGCTAGCATTTTCTGATATTCTTTTTGTAAAGGAATTGCCCGCGCTAAAACACTATCTAAATTCGCCAGAAGTGCTAACCAAATCCGATCTAGAAAAAGTTCTCAAAGCGCTCGGTGATAATCGATTGATCTATTATTCGATTAGGTATATTGATGAGCGCGGTAATGAAGTCATCCGCGTCGATTTTAATAAGGTAATGTCAAAAGTCGCCTCCTCCAACACACTAATAAATGTGTCGGATCAACCGTTTTTCCAAGAAACAACAAAGCTTCAAAAAAACGAGGTCTACATTTCTTCTCTTGAATTAGAGACCGCCAACGGAGAATTGCTGAACCCATACCAACCAACCCTCCGCTTTGCTTCCCCAGTATTGGATGACCTAGGCATCTTCCGCGGAATGATGGTCTTGAATTTCAAAGGGACTATCCTGCTTGATACACTCACCCGCTACAAAGTTCTTCATAGCGATGGAGGCGCCGCATTTTTACTCAACCCTGAAAGTTACTATCTTTATAATCAAAACCAACCGAACAGTGCCTGGGGATTTCAACGGCCAGCATGGCAAAACTTCCGGTTCGATACAAATTACCCTGAAGAATGGGCTCTTGTAAATAAATCAGAAGATGGGCAATTTTTCACCAAGAACGGCCTTTTTACTTTCTCCACTTTTTGGCCAACCGAAGCAACTTATTTCTCCTTCTCCAAATCCGGCAT
>CAIRYE010000153.1 GCA_903882765.1 uncultured Anaerolineae bacterium | reverse complement strand
TGCTGGGTTGGGTCCAAAAAACATTTTCGAACAGTTCACCTCCGGGCTTAGTAAGACCATACTTGAACACGGCTGTTGTTGCGGTCCGCAACATACATCCGACCGGTTCCATCAATTAAGACATCGGTGGGAGACCTAAAAAGACCTTCATCAATGCCGAAATCACCAATATTGAATAAAAACACAGGTTCGGTCCCCGAAACATCATAAACGCGGATCGTTTGACCGACCGCATCCGCTATATGTAAATGATCATTGGCATCCATCCATAACCCGCGAGAAAGGTTGATGGTCTCGTTGGTGGAGCCCATTCCGAAGAAAGTGGAATATTGCCCATCCGGCGTCCATACTGAGATACGGCCGTTGTTGCCATCAGACACGTAAAAATTCCCTTTGCTATCGCGAACGACACTATTGGGGAAGGATAATTCCCCGGGGCCATTCCCTTCCACTCCAAAATTCAAAACAATTGGTGTGAATTCATTAAGATTACCTTGCAGGTCTTTTGCGGGGAACAATAGCACTTCGTGCACCCCGGCTGTAAGGTTCGTTACCAATAGGTTGCCATCCTTATCAAAACGGGCGGCAATTGGCGACCATAATTTTAAATTAGCGCCAGGAATGGTTTGTTTTGGTTTGCCAGGCTCTTGATAAACCACGGAATGAGAGAGGATATCGAACATAAAGATCGTTCCGGGTTGAGGAGCTAAACCAGTGTTTTCGAGCACCAATTTACTGAGGGTACGATCTTTACTGATGATGCCATCAATATAGTTACCATCCGCGTCGAATATGGAGATAACATCGTTGTAAGAATCCACGACATACACGAACCCAGTTGGGCTAACCGCCACATAGGTCATCGCTCTGGTGGAAACATCCGTATAGGGGGGAGCGAAACTAGTGATCAAATTTCCATCACGATCGAACATCTTTATCAAACGATCGCCGCCGGTTTCAACTACATAAACCCTCTGGTTATCGGGGGAAACCGCGATACCGCTCGGTTTTTCCACATCGAAGGCGAATTTGTAGGCCGGGGGAATGGTCGCGATATTGAAGGTTGGCAGCATTTGTGAGATCGGCGCTGGTGAAACAAAGTAGCGGATTCCAAAAAACACCACGATAGCAATGATGCCTATCAATAATAATTGCAGGATCAGCAAGAACCTTCGCTTCCCTTCATCAAGGGTTTCTTCTATTTCAACATCCTCGGATACTTCGATGGTATCGTATTCGTCAGGATCGTATTGGTTATTATCTTGATCAGTCATTATTTATCTCTTCGAGAACTTTCTTTATTGATTGCTTAGCAAAAGGTCGATGCGCTGAATACCGGTCACAGCGGAAAAGTTGGATGGGCCAACGGTTAGCGTTTTCTCATAGGCTGCTTTGGCGTTTTCAAGTTCGCCAAGGGCTTCGTAGGTAAAACCTAAGCCAAGATAAATTGCCTGAGAATCTTGTTTCGCGGCTTCCGCCTTTTTTAGAAGCTCAAGCGCTTGATCATACTCATCCATGGAATAAGAAACCATACCGTTGGCATAATCTACCATGGCGGGTTCTCCCATTGTGGTAAAGACCTCCGCCATTGATTGGTACACCTCTGTGTAATCAGGCACGAAGCTGGTCGCCATCATAAACATATCAATCGCTTTGTTATTCTCGTTTACTTTGTAGTATGCGACACCCAGTTTATACATCGCGTCGGCGTCCGTTTTACTCCAACCCACACAATAGGATAATGGCTCGATCGCTTCATCATACCGTTCCAACTTAAGGAAGGCATCTCCCAAATAAAAAGCTGCCGCTTTTAGCTGGTTATCCAACCCGGGCATTTCTTCATCTTTTCGGGCATTAAAGAATTGCTGCAAAGGGGATAAAGTGTCTTCATATTTCCCCAACATATAATAGGAAACGCCGGTATTCAACCAAATGTTTTGTTGTTGATCAGCGGTTGGATTCGCGAACTGCGCCTGAGCCAGCTGATTGAGGGCTTCTTCCCATTTACTGGATTGCATATAACGATCACTTAAGATCATTCGCTTATCCAAGGAGGAAGGATCTTCTAATACCGCTTTTTCGGCTTCAGCCAACTGAACCTCTGCGGATTTTTCCTGAGGTTGGAAGAATCGGTCGTAGTAATAATAGGCGCCAAAGGTTCCAGCCAATAAAACCAAAACCACGCCCGAGAGAATGACGATTCGTTGTAGTTGAGCGGTTGAGGAAAACAATCCGCCAAATTTATCGAGAAAACTTTTTTTCTTCATTTATTTCAAAACTCTCATTTCTTTCTTCTATTTTTTCGGCATGACGCCG
>CAIRYE010000152.1 GCA_903882765.1 uncultured Anaerolineae bacterium | reverse complement strand
CGTTGGAAGATCACCACCCGCTCCACCCCCACCAAGATCGGCAAAATACGCGAGATGGTAACCAATATCTCGCTGAGGCTGGTAAGGCTCACCACCGCCTGCGCCACCTGCAACAACGCTGCCGAGGCGTACGCTTGCTCCTGCGCCGAATCGTACAAGCGCGCGTTTTCAATGGCAACGCTGGCGTAGCTGGCAAAAGTGGTCACCATTGCCTGCGCTTCGTGGCCGTAACGGCCGGCGGTATGATGCACCAAAGTGATCACCCCCAGCGGCTGCTCGCCAATGCGCATCGGCACATAGATCGCCGAATGATTTTGATTGAACCCGCCATACAAGGCGGATGGACCGGTCGGATCCTCCGCTTTTCGTACGATCGGTTTGCGGGCCAGCAGAGCGCTGCCCACCACCGAGAACCCCTCAGGGTTGTTATCGCGGATCGCCTCCAGCGCGCCGGGGTCTACCCCATGCGCCGCCGCGCAATAGATCGTTTGGTCATCCAGCAGCCATATCGAGCTGATATCCGCCGGTAAATTGCGTTCCAACTCGGTCAAGATCGAATCCAACACTTGCTCGATGCTGGCGTTTGCCGAAAGCAAAACCGCCACCTCGCGCAAGCTCTCCACCGATTGCCGCCGCCACTGCTCAGAGCGGTACAGGTCGGCATTGCGAATAGCGGGCGCGATGGAATCGGCCAAGGTTTCCAGCAAGGTCTTATCCACCTCGCTAAATCCATTAAGCTTGTCCGACTGCACATCCAAAATACCGTTCACATCGCCGTTATACACCAGCGGCACGGTCAGCTCAGACTTCGCGTTAAAAGGTGCTACTGGTGAAGTAACATATCGCTCATCTTTTTCAGCGTCATTCAGCAGCACGGTCGTCCCATGCCGCCCCACCCACGGTATGATCCCCTCGGGATCATCCAGATCGACCACATAGCCCTCCAGCGCTTCCGAGCGCTTGCCAGAGCCGGCTTCGTACACAATTTGCCGCCGGTTGGGGTGCACGGTATACAGGTGAACATAAGGGAAACCAAAATGCTTGGTCAGCAGATCCGCCACTTCCTGCATCAGCTCGGTCAGGTCCAAAATGGTGGTGATCTGCTTCGATACCTCGCTGATCAACTGCATCCGTTGGGCTTGCTCCTTCAACTCGCTAAACAAGATCGATCCTTCGATCGCCTTAGCGATGGTATCAGCCAGCGATTGCAGCACCAGCATATCATTCGGGTGAAACGCGTCAACCAATTCCGATTGCAGGTCCAACACGCCCACCACTTTATCGTCAATTTTTAGCGGCAACGCCAGCTCAGAGCGGGTTTCCGGCAGAATATCCAAATGAATATATCGTTCATCCTCCAGCACATTCGCCGAGTACATCACCTCACCATTCGCGGCGGCGCTGCCAACCATCCCAGTGCCGTAGCGTACCTGTATCGGGATCTCCTGCGCGAATCCGCTAACGCGGGTGGTACCGCCCATCCCGCCCTTAAAGGTCAAGAACTCGCCGCCTTCGTAGGTAAAAATGCCCACGTAATAATATTTAAAAGTAGAGTGGATCAACCGGGTAACTTTTTTGCTCAATACCTCAATATCCGGCTCATTGCTGATCTGATTCGATACATTACGAACCAAGGCCAGCTGCCGCAGCCGAAACCGCTCGATCTCAAACTGGTTCCAAGCCACAAACGCCATCGAGATGATCTGTGCGATACCGATCAAGGAATTGATCTCACGCGCGGTCAGGTTCTCGCCTTCGCTGCGGGTCACTTCGATCACCCCTAACAAAGCGCCGTCATTTTCAATGGGCAGCGCGATGCCATAAGCGCCATTTTTGTTGTAGCGCGCCAGTCGTTTTTTCTTCAGTACTTTTTTCTGCAAAGCGCTTCGTGGTTCAGCCGGGAACACATCTTCCACTTGGTCAGGCAAACGCTGGCGCGATTCATCCAGCCAAAGATCGCACTCCCCCGGCACCAAGGCACGGATCGCCGCCAAAATAAGGTCTTTTCTGTTTTCAAGGGTAGGGGAATGGATCAAGGCTTTGCCGAGATCAAAGATCTCGCTGATACCTTGCTTCGATTTATTCTTGGTTTTCACTTCCACTGGCAGGTATTTCTTCATGCGAAGGATATTCCCTTTTCCCTCAACATAATCGAAATTCACTTCGTCCATCAATTTGTGAATGAAGTACAACCCCAACCCGCCCACGTTCACCGCGTCTATATCGGCGTTGCTGCTTGGAATTTGGATGTCATTCGGCCGAAATTCCTCGCCAGAATCCACCAGCGTAATAACGATCGCCTCCCCCTCCTTGGCTACGCGCAGCTCAATGGTCTTGTCAGCCTGGTTTTCGTAACTGTGTTCAATGATGTTGGTGGCGGCTTCATCTAATGCCAGCTGCAAATTGTAGATGTCCTTCTCTTTAAATCCCCATTTCTTGGCCGCGCTGCCCACGATCTCGCGCATCGCGTCAAGGTTCTCAAAATTCGCTGAAAAGACTTTTTTGATCATGGTTTTGAATTAAATACGACCGCTCAGCAATTGATTTCACTGCGCGGTCGTTGTTTTTGAATGAACAGCAGATCCCTAAAAACTACCTACGGCGGATGTAACATCTGGGAAGGAGCGGAAGATGGCATCGAAGCCAGCTAGTTCCAACGCGGATTGGATGTTGGTAGGCACATTGGCCAGTACAACTTCGCCGCGATTTAACTTCTTGCAATTCCGCTGCGCCGCGATCAGCACGCGAAACCCAGCCGATGACATAAACTCCACCTTTTCAAGGTCCAACACGATCTTGAACCTGTTCTCCCCTTGGATCTGTTCCATGGCTTCCGCTAACTTGGGGGATGTTGAACTATCGATTCGTCCTTCTGCGCTTACCAGATCACAATGCTTAAATTGCTTAAGTGAGACTTCCATACAACCTCCGTAGAAAATTATTCGATTAAGTATTTAAAAAATTATAACACGCGACCCTTTTTGTTCAACGATCCACAACGCAGATTGACATAAAATGCCATGTCGGGTATGCTTGCATTTCCGGTCAGGACCGGCGCGGCAGAGCTCTGCGAACTCCGCCAGGGCTGAGAAGCAGCAACGGTAAGGAGAAGTCTTTGGGTGCCGCCGCAATCCTGGCCGGTCTTATTTTTTAAGATCACCCACCCTAAACCAATAAAAAAACCGACTCGTTTGAGTCGGTTTTTATTTTTTAAGGCATTGGGTTGTTCAGAGCCCAGTCATCCGCGATCACCAGCTCAATATCTACCGGTGCCGCCGCGTCAAGCTTATACCCGATCTGCGCGCCAGCGTTCAGGCTAAACAACTCCTGAAAGTACTTGATCACATACAAAGACCCACGATGATCGATCACCTGGGTAACGCCAGGGTAATAACTGGCGTTCTCTACCGAAACAATATTGAACCCTTGTCCTTTTAGGTATTCAGAGGTCCGTTCAGCAAGGCCAGGAACCGAGCTGGCATTGTAAATACCAATGCGCGCGCCTTCTTGGATAGCCAACTCTTGATTGGTTCCAACAGCCAGCGGTTTGGTTGAGTTATTGGTGCCAAAAATTTCATCGCGTAAAACACGTATCTCATCCGGGATCGGGATCATGATCGCCTGGTTTTCACCGTTTACCACAACATTGTCGGTTAGCACCATATCATAGGTGATCACGCCTTTTTTGATATTGGCGATATCAATGTCCTTCGCCAACATTCCAAGCTGCATAATATCGTTGAAAGTCAGGTTGGTAAGCACGCCCGACTGAATATCATCATAGATCTTAGGAGCCTTGCCAAGCATCTTCGTG
>CAIRYE010000151.1 GCA_903882765.1 uncultured Anaerolineae bacterium | reverse complement strand
GCTCATATAATGAAAACTCATAATAATTTGATTGGTTACATCGATATTACCCCAGCCTTCTGCAACGAAGTGGAATGCAAATTTATTGATAAACATGACCGCTTGCTTTATTTCGACGATAATCATCTTTCAAAATATGGGGCGTGGCGAACCATTCCGATTTTGGAGGAAGAAGTTTTTGGAATTGTCCAGCCTGTTGGTTCCCAGTGATCAGGTTGATCCATCAACACAATACAGTTTTAAAAACTCTGAGATTAATTTGTGCAATTTATAGTTAGCCGCATGCACCTTTAAGCCAATTAGGTCTTTCAAGCCCAATCCACCTCCGTTCTTTGATTCCAACCGAGTAAATACGTTACAATGAAATTAAAACCTTATGAAAAAACCCAATCTTCGCTTGCGCTATTTGCGCATCGTCTTCTTTTTTGCTACAGTCACGGCTAAGTTCATCTTTTGGGAAATTACACTCCCGCGATTAGGGCTACGTGCTCTCGCCAATCGCACCCGCACCGAGCGCTATCGGCATATCGCCTCCCAATTCCGGGCATTAGCCATCCGAATGGGTGGCGTGATGATAAAGGTGGGGCAATTCCTTTCCACTCGGTTAGATGTCCTTCCACCGGAGATCACCGAGGAATTGGCTGGCTTGCAAGACGAAGTTCCCCCTGAAAAAATCGAAGTACTAAAAGAACTTGCCGCAAAAGAACTAAATCTTCCTTTGGAAGAAAACTTCTCCTCGTTTGATGAAACACCACTTGCTGCCGCATCCTTTGGGCAGGTTCACAGAGCTCGCTTAGCCCCAGCGGATGCAGAACTGGTGGGGTTTGAGAAGGTGGTGATCAAGATCCAAAGACCCTATATCGAGGATCTTGTAGCGGTAGATCTTTCTGCGTTGCGGGTGGTTGGTTCTTGGTTGCAACGCTATCGTCCGATCAGCGACCGTGCCAATGTTCCCGCACTTGTTGAAGAATTAGCCACTGGTGTACTGGAAGAAGTCGATTATCTGGCGGAAGGCAGAAATGCAGAAACTTTCGCTTCAAATTTTAAAGATGATCCTAGGGTAGATGTTCCTCGAGTGGTTTGGGAATGTACTACTCGTAGGGTGCTGGTCTTGGAAGACGTTTTTGCCATTAAGATCACTGATTATGATGCCCTCACAGCTGCCGGAATCGATCGAGGTGAAGTTGCCTCACGATTGATCGAAAATTACGTAAAACAGATCTTCGAGGATGGCTTCTTTCATGCTGATCCGCACCCAGGAAATTTGTTCATCACTCCCTTGTCCAAAGAACAAACCGATGACAAAACTGCCTGGAAATTGACCTTTGTAGATTTTGGTATGGTCGGAAGAATGCCAAAGAACCTAAAAACCGGTTTGCGAGAAGTATTGATCTCAATTGGCTTGCGAGACTCCGCTCGGCTTGTACGGGCATACCAAAGCTTAGGAGTATTGCTGCCTAAAGCAAATCTAACGCAAATAGAAAACGCCAGCAGACAGGTATTTGATCGATTTGGTGGAATGGCAATGAGCGAATTGCGAAACATCAAGCACGATGAGATGGTAACCTTTGCAATGCAATTCCGCGAATTATTGTTCGAAATGCCTTTCCAATTACCCGAAAACTTGCTTTATCTCGGCAGAACCATTGGCATCCTTTCGGGCTTATGTACCGGTTTGCAACCTGATTTTAATGTGTGGACCGAGATCACCCCCTTCGCAGCCAAATTAGCAGCGGAAGAAGGTGGCTCAGATTGGAAAACTTGGCTAGACGAACTTGGGAATATCGCAAAACTATTGGTTGCCCTGCCTGGTCGCGTTGACAGGGTTATGGCACAAGTGGAACGTGGTGACTTAAAAGTGCAAGCACCGCTGCTAAATTTACAAATGAGCTCCCTAGAACGATCTATCAATCGGCTCACAGGTGTGATCGTTTTTCTAGCTCTCCTACTCTCTGGCATCAGCGTCTATCCAAGCGACTCCAATCTTGGTTCTGGGTTGGTCGGCGCGTCGATGGCAGTGCTCTTTTACAGTCTTTTCCTTCTCCCACGCAGTAAATCTTGGTAATAAATAGATTTATGCATTCAGTTTTTTAGGCATTTAAAATAAAAATACCCTGCTTAAAAAAGGTCAGCAGGGTATTTGTTACTTCAATTAGACTATTTTTCGTCCATTTTCTTTAATGCTTCATCGATCATACTTCGCCAAGCAAGCAATACTTCCTTGCCAGCGGTTTTTCGATGTTCATGAAACTCTTTGTAGCTTTCAGGAAGGATCGCGTCCAATCCTTTTTTCATCTCATCCCGGGCGGCTTTCATATGCTCCCGCGCTTCAACCGGGATCTTTTCTTCAAATGGGAACTTCGTATTTTCCGTTGTCATTATTAACTCCTATAGAGATCAATT
>CAIRYE010000150.1 GCA_903882765.1 uncultured Anaerolineae bacterium | reverse complement strand
CTTTTAACAACCAAAACATAGGGTTTGCCAGTTTTTTATATATAGCACTTGGGTTTGGAGTTCCAAATACCCAACCCACAACACTTTCATCGTCCGCGATCGCCGCAAATCCTAAAGCTTCCTGTTGGAAAATGCCATACCTGTAGTATTTTTCAACAAATTTATTACCCAATTCACCTAATAATGTTGGCATTGTGAGCATATGTAAAGAAACTAAAGCGTTTCGCTGGTTTTCATCCAACGTACTCAAAGGGACACATGTGTATTGGCTCATCTCACGCGATCCCCTTGATCAAATATGGGCCGATCCAGCGAACTAAAAACGCCGGCAAGCGTTTCCAGGTTTCGATGGCAATTTGAAATTTGGGATTTTTTTGATTCACCGATGGGATCGCTTGACCAGGTTTGAGGTAATACCAATATTGCAATGGAATCCTTTCAGGGTTCCACTTGGTCTTGAAAATATCATTGCCGGATCCGATCAAACTACGGCCGAGATCGAAGGTTGAAAAACCTATGGTTTTGAAATGTGCGATCAAATTCCAATAGAAAAACTCGCCGGCATAATCCCCTCGAAATTGACGAAGAACATTGGCGTGCAAATTAATGATGGTATCGCCCTGACGAATAAAAACGCCAGCCCCAGCGATCTTTTCGTTCTTGTAGATCACCGAAAGCAAAACATTTTCGCCGAGTTCCTCAATCATGGAAGCAAGGTAGCTTTTTTGGTGATACGGTGAACCTAACTCATGCATAGATTTGGCAAGACCTTCGTAAGCGTCATCTAGAAGATCTGTACTTCCGAACAGAATAGTTAGGTCCTTTTTTAGGGATTTTCGGATATGGTTGCGATGGTTTGATCCATATCTCATCATGATAGCGTCCAGGTCTTTTGCCAGGTCAATTTTAAAAGTTACATAATTGGGCTCGTTATGCCAATGACCGATTGCTTTCAGAGATCCACTTTCATCGTGAAAACGGATGTTCACGTACTCCGCCTTGAGGCGGTTTGCCAATTCTCCAGCTCCATCCAGGATTTCCGTTGCCATTGCTGTATCCGGAAGCGCAACGCCGCCATAGGAACTATAAGGCGCTGTTACTAAATAATTCCCAAAGACGGGGTGCTTAATATGGGTGAGGACAAGAACTCCAGTTATTTGTTCGTTCTGAGAGGATGCGACTCGATAGGATCGGTACTGGTAGTTTTTTTCGATCAACAGTGCCCATTGCGGCAACAAGGTGTAACCACCAAGAGCAAGCAAACGGTCAGGTAAGGCTATAGGAGTCGAATCAACTTGGCTTATTTTAATCATTCTTAGCTAGGTCCATTTCCTCAAGATAGGATCTTATCGAAGAAACAGGAAAAGTATTTAGCAGTGCTTTCAAAAAATAACTTTTGTTCAGCATAAACGGGAGTAATTGGGGGGAACCAAACAGATCTTTTGCCATTTTACGGGCGAATTGTTTAGGAGGAAATAACTCATATGGGTGCAGAATAATGACCGGACTAACACCAGATTTTAGTTCTTTTTCGATCCAATTTAAGATCATCTTCGGCAACAATCCGATCATAAAACTAGACCCATAAGGAACTTCTCCACTCATCAATAATTGGGTGTTGAATTGCCTTGGAGCGCTATATGGAGCTTTATTAGCGGCTAGGTTCAGGCTGCTCACCGGTATTTCAAGCAAGCCATCCTTATCTAAGAGTGTTCCAGCCGGAGCGTATATGGAAGAACTGTATTGGATCCCATATTTCTTCAACATTGGATAGCCTTGCTCAACAATTCCAACCATCGGCGCTCGGTAACCTGTGACGGCATGGTTATTCCGCCATTCTTGTGAAGCGATCAGGTCTTTCTCGAGTTCAACTACATCCAGCAGAGGGCGATGGATCTGGCAGTGCAGCCCCAGCTCGTGACCGGCTGAGGTGATCTTTTCAGCGACTTCCGGGTACCATTCCGCGATTTCACCAACCAGATAAAAACTCGCCAAATTTACGCCCAATAACTCAAGAATAGGATCAATGGCGGATCGGGTAAAGCCCGCATCAAGGTTTTTCCTGATAGCGGTATCTTCGATAGTGTCGAATCTTCTTGAGAGGGCGAACCAGGGTTCGTAATCAATGGTTAGCAATACGCGTGGGGTAGGGGTCATTTGGGTGTTAATTATAGCCGTTAATTGATACCAGTTCAGTTTTTTATTCAGTGTTTCACATGGCATACCATGGAAATTTCCGCATTTAGGATAAAATTTAAGCATGGCAAAAAAACTACAAAAAATCGTTTCCTCCCCTTGGCTCGTGTTTGGCTTCCTTTTCCTATTAGGTGGGTTGGTATACCTCCCTAAATTAATGTCTTTTGGCTTTTACAAAGATGACTGGTACTTGATGTATGACGCACAAATCAAGGGCACCGATTTTTTCCGCACCATCTTTGCCATCGATCGGCCGGCACGGGCACCGTTGCAGACTCTTTTGTACTCGCTGTTTGGTGAATCGCTCATTTTTTATCATATCAGCGCGCTTTTCTTTAGAACTTTTGGCGCCTGGATGTTCTGGTTCATAATGCGCTTTGTTCTTCCTCGCACGGATAGACTGAATGTTATCGCGGCGATCTTGTTTCTCATCTACCCTGGTTTCCTCTCCCAGCCTAACGCGGTTGACTTTCAGGCTCATATTGTTAGCCTATCAATGGCTATGGCATCCATCGCTATCAGTATTGCCGCTGTTAGAAGTGAACAAAAAATACTCAAATATTTGGGTATTCTGGTCGCGGTTGTTTTAGCGTGGGTTTACCTAGGATTGATGGAATATTTTATTGGGTTGGAAGTTTTCCGTTTTTTGATGATCGGGTGGGTTTTGTGGAGCAAGGATGAAAGCACCCTCCGTGAGAAAGCGCGAAACGGTGTGGCTCTCTCTATACCATTATTAGCTGGCTCGGTTGGGTTTCTGCTATGGCGTTTGTTTCTTTTTGAGGGCGGGAGAAAAGCCACAGATATAACAGCTCAGCTGAGCGCTTTTTTTACCAGTCCAATTCAGGTTGGGGTAAAGTGGGTGATACAACTTGGGCAGGATGCTTTCAATGTTATCGCAGGTGCTTGGGTAATTCCGTTTACTACCCTTGTTTTTGATCTTCGCCTTCGAGATGCATTGCAAGCGGTTGGAATAGGTTCAGCCACGGTTGTTATTGTGTATTTCTTGATCAAATTCTCTGAAGATGAAAGAGACTATGACAAAAAGTTATTGCTGCTGGGTTTCGTCGCTGTTTTAGGCGGTATCTTCCCGGTTGTATTGGCAAACCGTTCCATCAATTTTTCCGATTATTCCCGTTACACTCTGCCGGCAATGGCGGGGGGTATCTTGTTGCTCGTAGGTATTCTCTCACTGATAGCAGATAGGAAAATGCAGACGATCTTGGTCTTGGTCTTGTGTGTTAGCGCTGGGATGACTCATTTTGGTAATGCTATCCATTACTCAGAGGAGACGGCCGCTACTCGCAATTTTTGGTGGCAAGTAGCTTGGCGGGTGCCCGGATTTGATACTCCTACAACTCTGCTAGCGGATTATCCTGCGAGCGCTATTCAGGAGGACTATTTTAT
>CAIRYE010000149.1 GCA_903882765.1 uncultured Anaerolineae bacterium | reverse complement strand
CACCCAACTGAAATTATCGCCGGCGAATCCTTGGACTTTTGGCGAGTGGAAGCGGTGGAGCCTGGCCGCTCAATGCGATTGCACGCTGAAATGAAATTACCTGGAAAAGCCTGGTTGGAATTTGAATCGATCCCGCAATCGGAAAAGAGAACTTTGTTAACTACAACTGCTTATTTTGACGCACACGGCTTCTTTGGTTTTATATACTGGTACGCTATGTGGCCCTTCCATAAATTTATCTTCGATGGGCTCACCCGTGAGATCGGTAACCTAGCTCATAAAATGACTGCCGCTGAGCAAAAGCACTAACATGCCGGAAAAGATTCTCATTGTAGGTGCCACCGGATATATCGCCAGTAAACTCATCCCATTACTTTTGGCGGATGGGCATGCTGTTCGTTGCTTGGCACGAAATCCCGAAAAGTTGGGAAGGCGTTCTTGGTTTCCGCTGGTGGAAACAGTAAAAGCGGATGTGACCAAACCTGAAACCTTGCCGGGTGTCCTTAATGGAATTACCACCGCATATTACCTTGTCCATAATATGTCCGCAGGACAGAATTATCACCAATTGGATATGCAGGCGGCAACCAATTTTTCCTCCTGCGCCAGCAAGGCTGGCGTCAAACGGATCGTCTACCTCGGTGGTTTGGCTGACCCAAATGAAAGCGATCTCGCTTTGCATCTGGCGTCCCGCATCCAGACTGGTGATTGTTTGCGCCAAGGCGAAGTGCCTGTGATCGAGTTTCGCGTTGGTGTGGTGGTGGGGGCTGGATCGGTTTCTTTCGAAATGATCCGCTTCATCGCGGAACAATTCCCGCTGATGATCGGGCCGTTATGGCTTCGACATCGAACCCAGCCGGTATCTGTGGTGAATGTGTTACAGCATCTTCAGGCGGTCGTTCAACTTGACCTTTCCGAAACGATGACCGTAGATATTGGCAGCAAACACACACAATCCTACATCGATATCATGACCCGTTACGCTCAGATACGTGGGCTAAAACGTCTGCCGCTTTTATTACCATTTATTCCAGTTGAAATGATGGCCTTCTTCATCGATAAACTCTCCCCTGTCGAGTATTCTTACGCATTGCCGCTGGTCGAGGGCCTCAAGAATGATAGCCTCATTCAATTTACCGATCACAATCACCTTTTTGCGGCGATCAAAATGATCGAATATGAAGAGGCGGTGAATCTTGCTCTCGAAGAAACCGACCTAAGCAAGGTGGAAAGGCACTGGTTGGAAAAAGGCAGCGACGAAGTGTCCTGCTTCCATTCAGGGCTTGCGGTTCATTTTAGCCGAGCTATCGTCGCTCGCGAGCCTTCCTCGGTTATGGAAAGCCTTCACGCTGCAGTGAAAGCGGGAACCCATCAGTTATTGATGATTCCACTCCCCAAACTCGAAAGCGAAACGAATAGGATCTCTTTATCCGGGAAAATGAACAACAGTAAGGTGTGGTTGGAATGGCTTGTGCTGCCGCATATGGGTGGCACTATGCTTGAACAAACTGCGGTAATAAGGCCGGAAGGATTAGCTGCCTTTCTATATATTTATTTTAATTATCGCGGCATCAAAAAACACCTTGCGAAATTACTTATTCAGGCGGTGGGATGAAAAGAATCCTTACCCCCTTCGGTTTTATTGGATTAGGCTTATTGATCTTTGTTTTTTATATGCTTGCTCCCTTTCAGCTAAACCCGTTCCGTGATTTTTCTGTGGTTTACTTAACCAACAAGGCTTTTCTCTATGGAATCCCCATTTATTCCTATCCCCAGCAAGTTGAGTTCATTAAAGCATTAACACCCCCGGGGTTTGAATTTCACCCATTTCCCTACCCACCATGGTTTTCGCTAATAACGCTCTTTCTTGGTTTCTTGGAAATTGCCATCGCCGCCAAGGTATGGTAATTCCTTAACCTAATGATGGTAATCACCTCGATCTGGTACCTTACCGAGGTTTGGCTCCGAACGAAACGAGTTGTGGCAATTGTTTTAGCGGTCCTCTTCACACCCTTTTTAGGGTTATTTTTTGTCGGCCAATTTAGCGGGCCCATCTTTTTAGGATCAGCAATGATCATCTACGCCTTTAAAAAGAGGGTTCTACCGCTATTCCTTCTCGGTATGTTTTTTCTCACCTTCAAACCGCACCTAGGTGGGCCGATCTTTTTGGCGATGATGATTTGGATCTTCGCGTACAAAGATGAGTTTGGGAAAAAAGCCTTGCTCTTTTTCATCCCTTTAATGGGCGTCGTTTCGGCGATCGGGTTTATTATGGACCCAAATTGGATCGTCAATTACCCCCGTTCTCTCATGCAATACTCCAGTTTGCCCGGGGTGGATGTTTGTAATAAATGCGCCAGTTTGCTTGCCAAGATCATTTTGCTTCCTTGGGCAAATATCAGCAAACCATTGGCATATGGCGTCGCGTTTGTTTTGATACTTCTAGAGATCATTGTCTTGCTAAAATACGTCCCGTCTGTTTTCGCGAAGATCGATGGCGCGATTTCCGTTTCAATTTTTGCGGCATTGCTGTTTTTACCTTACACAATGCTCTACGATTACACCTTGCTGTTCATTCCTTGGATATTCGTGTGGGCGAAGAACAAATTCTTTGCCATCTTCCCTCTCCTTTCCTACCTGATCATTTCTCAGGATGAAAATGGCGGCATCGTTCTTCCGCTGCTTTGCTTGTTGCTTTTTGGCTTTTATATTGCCTACTATATGCCGCAACGACCGCATGTTGTATAATTGATATTAATACGATAAATCTGTACTTGGTGCCTTAATCCCCGGATGGATAGGCTCAATGGCGAAGTCGGTGAAAGTCCGACGCTGTCTCGCAACT
>CAIRYE010000148.1 GCA_903882765.1 uncultured Anaerolineae bacterium | reverse complement strand
ATCTGGGATGTGTACGTCCCATACTTGTCGTAAAAAACCTCGCCGGTTTGCTCGTCGGTGAGCGTATTGGTGGCGGCATTATAGGCATACAGAGGTTTTAGTTCGGCGGCCTCGGAGGAGGAGCTAATCTGGATGCTATTGCCGGCTGCTCCAAACTTAATCTTGGTCAGGTTCTTATCTGTCGCGGCCAGAATGGCATTTAACCGGTCATAGCCAGCGAGAGTCGTCGGGATGCCTTTCGCATCGGCTGGCCCGATCCCCGGATCTCCCGGTTTGGCCGGAGTGATCGCCGAATCCACTTTACCCAGGAAGCTGTTTCCATTCGGATCTACCAACCACAGGGCATAGCTGCCATCCTTGGATTTAAAAGCCGTCCATTTATAAGATGCCCCGCTTTTAGGCAGGTAAGTCTCTTGCTGGATGACTTCCAATGCTTTTTGCTGGCTGAGAAGGTGGCCTTCCCCGAAATTGGTAAATGCAACATAGATGGTAAAAAGCATCGGGTAGATGGTGAACAATATCAGGAATGAAAGCCCGGTGACCATCCATCGGTAAGCATATGCCTGTGGTAACAGGAGAATCACGTTGATCATCACAATCACAACGCCAACCACCCCCGCCAGTTGCAGAGAACCTAACTGGATCGCTTGGTAAATGAACCAGCCTGCGCCGAGGTCAAAAAGCAGCAAAAAGAACAGGCGAAGAAACATGGTGAAGGCATTGTTTTCACCTTGCTTTTTCGTTTGAGGGCCGAGATTGGATACTTTATTCATTGCATTTTCTCCTGAACCGTATAGAGAAGGCGTCGGGGTAAGTTTTAAACCGCAATTTATGCCCGTCTACTGCACACTCCTGTAGGAGGAGGTTTGTGGGTTTATGGCGCGGCGACGGTGAGACGATAAAGAATCGTATCATCGGTTTTTAAAACCGAGCCCCAAGTGAGCTTGGCGGAGGGGTCCCATTTGACTTCGAAGTATCCAAGTTTCGGATCGACCTGGGAGGCGATGTAGTGGGTGGAATTGCTCCATGTGTTAGCGTTAAAGGTTGGGGCTTTCCAAATTGTTCGCTTTGTATTCTGTGACGATAATGTTGAGTTGCAGGGGAAACGTTGCTTCAAACGTAATTGTCTCTTTGTTGAATGAGCGCTCAGTGGAAATCGAAACCGAATTTTCTTTGATGAGCTGCTCGCTGAGATAAAAGGCGAATCAATTATCAACCCGTACCTCCGCTTTGGTGTTGACATTGCCCAGGCTAGCGAAGAAAGGGTATGCTCCCTCCGTCGATGGAACGCAATCAACATTTGGCATCGTCACAACCGCATTTGGGTAAACAACCCGAAGGTTTATCGACCCTAGAACAAGTATTGTGCGAATCAACAAATCAATTTTTCCTGCAATAACTGCAATTCATTTCATTTTCTTTGCGTTACTCATATGAATTTTGGGCAAAGCCACCAAGCTTTTTCCTTCAAGCCAGTCAGGAGGCCGGTTATCCGGCCTCCTGTTTT
>CAIRYE010000147.1 GCA_903882765.1 uncultured Anaerolineae bacterium | reverse complement strand
TTGTTATTGGAAGAATTACATATGGATCGGCGCGCCGGTTGCGGCGTGCGCCGCTTCCATGATCGCTTCTGAAATTGTGGGGTGTGCGTGAACATTTTTAGCGATCTCTTCTACTGAGATGCCTAATTTTTCAACAAGGGTAAGCTCGGGAAGTAACTCAGTTACTTCTGGGCCGATCATATGAGCGCCGAGCAAGGTGTTTTCTTTGGCATCGATCACGAACTTGATCCAGCCGGCATACTCTCCTAGCCCAAGTGCTTTTCCATTCGCCTGAAACGGGAATTTCGCTATCTTCACTTCCACACCAGTTTCTTTTGCTTGTTTCTCGGTAAGGCCAAAGGAAGCAACCTGAGGTTGGCAATATGTGGCGCGAGGCATCATTTCGTAACGAAGGGGTTGAGACCTATGCCCGGCAATATGCTCAGCGGCTAAAATGCCCATCGCGGAACCTACATGGGCCAGCATTAATTTACCAGTTAGATCACCGATAGCATAAATACCCGGCACATTGGTTTGCATAGCGTCGTCAATCACCACAAATCCGCGATCAGATAGTTTTACGC
Organism: uncultured Anaerolineae bacterium; assembly: GCA_903882765.1. Taxonomy (GTDB): domain Bacteria; phylum Chloroflexota; class Anaerolineae; order Anaerolineales; family Villigracilaceae; genus UBA5195. The sequence continues at coordinate 1,558 of CAIRYE010000147.1, read as the reverse complement.
CGGCATCTTCCAAACCCAAATTTCCCGAATTGGGACGGAAGCCAATCGCGATCAAAGCTTGCTCCGCTTCCAGTTCTTTCACTTCGCCATTGGATGAAACCGTAACTTTTACGCCGGTTTCGGTACGCTCCACTGATTCTACTTTGTGGTTAGTCATAATTTTAATGCCACGTTTCTTAAAGGCTTTTTCCAATTCCGCGCTTACTTCTTCATCCTCGAGCGGAACGATGCGAGGAAGCATTTCAACAATCGTTACCTCTGAACCGTAGGAACTCCATACTGTTGAAAACTCTACGCCAATAGCACCCGAACCAATAACGATGGCTGATTTGGGCATTTTCTCTTGGAGAATCGCTTCTTTATAGGTGAGAATACTCTCACCATCCATCCCCCAAGGGCCGGGCACAATGGAAGAAGCACCCGTCGCGAGAATGATGTTTTCAGCGGATAACCCTGTTTCGGTTCCAGCGCTATCCGTCACGGTAACTATCTTCCCCGCCGATAATTTTGCCGTGCCGTTGAAGACAGTGATGTTGTTCTTTTTCATCAAGAAACCCACGCCCTTTACAAGGCGGTCTGATACCTGACGGCTTCGTTTGACAGCTAATGAATAATCAAGAACGAGATTTTCAAAACTGAACCCCAATTCTTTTCCTCTTTCACGCAAGGTGTGCGCAATATCAGCATTCTTGAGCAAGGATTTGGATGGGATACAACCTACATTCAAACAAACGCCGCCCATCCATTGTTTTTCAATGATGGCGGTCTTTAAACCTAATTGAGCCGACCTAATTGCGGCAACATATCCACCGGGGCCAGCCCCTATCACGATCACATCAAAATGTTCTGTCATAATTTTTCCTTTCGAATACAACTCATTCGCGTATTACGCTAAGATTTTTTCGCATCCATCAAGAATACGGGGTAAACTCTCTCGCCAAGATCTGACTTTTTACGAATTTCAAAAGCATCGGAAAATTGTACCTCACGGAAGCCAGCGCTTTCCGCGATCCGCTGTAATTGTTCCCGGGCAAATCCAAAATGAATATCGGGAGTGCCAGCTGGATGAAAAGAACCATCCTCTTGATCAAGATCCGCGATAAAAATTCTACCTCCTGGTTTTACTACCTCAGAAAACCGCTCAAATATTTTTTCTGTTTCCATTATGTGATGTAGTGTGAGCAGAGAATAGACCACATCAACGCTCTGTTTAGGAAAGCGCGTATCACTTATGAGATCAAGTTTTTGGGGATGGAAGTTACCAATCCCCTGGCTTTTTATCTTTTCAGCGAGGACCGCTAACATACCATCGGATGTATCTGCCAAAATTATTTTATTGAAATCTTCCGCCAGCGCTACGCTTAATAATCCGGTGCCACATCCGTATTCCATGGCAACCAATTCTGTTTTCGCCCCGAGTGAACCGCGAATCAGTTCAGCAACTTTTTGCGCGCGTTTCACCTTCGCGAGATCAAGATCCCATTCTTTCGAACGTTCGTCAAAAGCATTCACATTTTTATTCATCACCCAATTTTAACATAAGGCAAGTCCAAGGTAT
>CAIRYE010000146.1 GCA_903882765.1 uncultured Anaerolineae bacterium | reverse complement strand
GATCCCAAAATTATCCATCCCGTTCTTATCGCTGATACCGATTCTCGGAAAGATCTTCTTTACCAACCAAAGTGTCCTTGTTTATGTTGGGTATGTGCTTGTTCCCTTGTGCTGGTACTTCATCTACCGAACCCGCCCCGGTATGCACATGCGCGCCGTTGGTGAACAGCCTTCCGCGGCAGATTCACTTGGCATCAATGTTTACCAAACAAGATATTTTTATGTCTTTGTTTGCGGGCTTTTTTCAGGGTTAGCCGGCGCTACCATCAGCCTCGCCATATCCCCAGGTTGGTTCAGCGAGCTAACCACCGCTGGTCAGGGCTGGATCGCGATCGGTTTGGTGATCTTCTCTCAATGGGATCCGATCCGGGCCATGGTTGGTAGTTACACTTTTGGTGCTTTGCGTAGGTTGGTTCTTGATATTCAAGGCCCTACAACCCTCCTCAGCTTCAGAAATCCTTTTTACTACAATCCTTACCTCGGCATTTTCCTAACAATGCTTCCTTATGCTTTCACGATCGTTGTACTGATCTTTGGTTCTTACAGCGCGATGAGAAAACGTATTGGAGCCCCAGCCGCTCTTGGTATCCCGTACGTTCGAGGCCAGCGCGGAGTTTAATTTAAACGTAGGCCCATTCGATTATCTAATAATTGAATGGGCTATTTTTACCGCCATCTTTAGTAGTACAATTTATCACAAGTAAAATTTTTACCTTCGTAGGTCGACGGTCGTTCTTATGAACGGCGTGGGGTTTTACACTCGAAAAGTGCCGCCAACTGGATTTCTTATTATTAGCTATTTAAGGAGACCGAAATAATGAGCATTTGGAAAGAGTATCATCAACCCCAAACTATCCCACAAGCAATAAGCCTCTTAAACACCTGTGCTGAACCAAGCAGCATCATCGCTGGTGGCACCGATTTAATGCTTGATTTGAACCAGGGCAACCACGCTCCTGTCAACGCACTCATTGATATTACCGAGATACCCGAACTGAAGGTCATTGAGATCGTTGGGGAAGAAATTGTCATCGGCGCTTGCGTTACGCACAATCAAATTGTGAAGAACCAAGCCGTTCTCGATAACGCTGACGCGCTCATCGAAGCGTGCGGCCTAATCGGCGGCCCGCAGGTACGTAATTCCGCAACGATCGGCGGCAACGTGGCACATGCCTTGCCTGCCGCTGATGGAACGATCGGCCTGTTATCGCTCAATACCCAAGTTGAAATATCATCTGTCGATGGTCAGAGGCGAATCCCCATCACACAATTCTTTGTAGGTCCTGGAAAATCCATCCTCGACCCCAAGAAGGAATTTTTAACCCGCTTCTTCATCCCTCTCAAACAAAAAAATCAGGGTTCAGCCTTCAAACGCATTATGCGTGCCCAAGGTATTGCCCTTCCAATATTAAATTTATCCGTTTGGATCGAACGGTCTGAAGATAAGATCGTTGATGTTCGTATCTCGATCGGTCCGGCTGGCCCTGTTCCGTTTAGGGCGGTAAAGACAGAGGAAATGCTCAAGGGTATGGTCTTCAACGATGACGCGATCGCGAAGGCGCAGCAATCCATACTATCCGAAGCAAAATTCCGAACCAGCGCTCGCAGAGCAACTTCAGAATACCGCCAACAATTGGTTACCGAGTTATTTAAAAAT
>CAIRYE010000145.1 GCA_903882765.1 uncultured Anaerolineae bacterium | reverse complement strand
TTGTATTGATCAAACGATCATTCCATTAAACTAAGTATAAGCAAGCCAGGCTCTAGTTTCAAGAACATATTTTTCAAACCAAATGTCAGACAAATCAAATATTCCTTACATTATTCACTTGACGCCGCTCACCGTAAGCCTTAAAATTACTGAATAAATATGGGAAGAGTTCCGCGTAGTTTGTTGCGGACGCCGAAGGTGCAAGGTTTAGGCGGGCACGTCCAAACCGAATCTCTCAGGCACAAAGGACCCTCAAAATCAAACTCTGGAAAGTTCCACCGTACCTAAACCGCGCGGAGGAACACCGACGGTGCAAGCCCCCAAGATGATCTCATCTCAAGGGCGAATCTCTCAGGTACCCTACAGAGGCGCATCTTTCAAGGTGCGCCTATTTTATTTAAACACCAAAACCAAAGGAGCAACAAAAATGAACACACCCGCAAATTTGAAATACACAAAATCTGATGAATGGTTCGATGCCGCTACCGGCAAAGTGGGCGTTACCGACTTCGCCCAGAACCAGCTCTCTGATATCGTCTTCCTCGAGATCCTCGTCTCCGTTGGCGATTCCGTTTCCGCCGGCGATCAGATCGCTTCCGTTGAATCTGTAAAAGCCGCCGCTGAAGTGGTTTCCCCCGTTAGTGGCAAAGTTGTCGCCATCAACGAAGCCCTGGTCGGTGGCCCCGAAGGCATCAACTCCGATCCATTCGGCGCCGCTTGGGTCATCCAAGTAGAAGGTGGCGATGCCGCCGGCCTTATGGACGCGAAAGCCTACGAAGCCGATTGCGCCGCTAAGGGTCACTAAACCTTTCCATCCGATAGGATGAAACTATGACATATATCCCCCATTCCCCCAAGGAAACGGAAGAAATGCTCGCCACGATCGGCGTGAAGACTCTTGACGATCTCTTCGACGTGATCCCCGCGAAAGTCCGCTTTCCCAAGCTAAACCTGCCCGATGCGTTGACCGAAATGGAAGCCAGCGAAATGCTCTCTGAGCTGGCCGACGCCAACGAATCTGCCCGCCAATTAATTTCCTTCCTCGGCGCCGGCATGTACAACCATTACATCCCCTCCGTGGTCGATCATATCCTCCGCCGCGGCGAGTTCTATACCGCCTACACCCCCTACCAACCCGAGATCAGCCAGGGTACCCTGCAAGCCATCTTCGAATACCAATCCCTGATGACCGCCCTCACCGGTATGGAGCTCTCCAACGCCAGCCACTACGATGGCGCTACCGCCACCGCTGAAGCCGTGAACATGGCCTACGCCAACTTCCGCGGCAAACGTAACCGCATCGTTATGTCGCCCGCTGTTCACCCACAGTACCGCGAAGTGGTCAGCACCTACATCCAGGCGCAAGATATTCACCTGGTCGGCAATGATCCCGCCAAGGTCTCCGATGACCCCTCCACCATCATCAACGATGTGGATGAAGCCACCGCCTTGGTCGTAGTTCAATACCCCGATTTCTTCGGCCGCGTGTACGATTACACCAAGCTAGCCGAGGAAGTGCACGCCAAAGGCGCCATGTTCTGCATCGTCGCCAACCCCATCGCCTTGGGCATGTACAAAACCCCCGGCGCTATGGGTGCCGATATCGTGGTTGGCGAAGGCCAGCCCCTCGGCCTGCCCATGTGGTTCGGCGGCCCTTCTCTTGGCTTCTTCACCACCCTCAAAAAATACGTCCACAAAATGGCTGGCCGCTTGGTTGGCGAAACCATGGATAGCAAAGGCCAAAAAGCCTACGTGCTAACCCTTACCGCCCGCGAACAGCACATCAAACGCGAAAAAGCCACCTCCAACATCTGCTCCAACCAAGGCCTTTTAGCGCTCGGTTCCGCCGTCTACCTCTCAGTGGTTGGCAAAACCGGTCTCAAGCAGGTTGCCGAGTTATGCTACCAAAAAGCTCATTATGCCGCCGAACAGATCAACAAGATCCCCGGCGCCAAATTGGCTTTCAAATCCCCCTTCTTCCACGAATTCGTGGTCAAGTTCGACCGTGACGTGGCGGAACTGAACGAACACTTGCTGGAGCACGGCGTGCTGGGTGGTTACGACCTGGGCAAAGATTACCCAGCCCTCAAGAACCACATGCTCATCGCCGTTACCGAAATGAACTCAAAACAGCAGATCGACCTGTTGGTTGATATTTTATCGGAGGTGGATCATGCGTGAACCTACCCTTTTTGAACTGTCCTCCCCCGGCCGCACCGGCGTTACCTTCCCGGTCAGCGATGTTCCCCTCACCAAGCTTCCCGATACCGGCATGCTGCGCGATGAATTGGCCATCCCTGAATTAGCCGAAGTGGACGTTGTGCGCCATTATATGAAGCTCAGCAAGTACAACTACAGCGTGGATGAAGGCTTCTACCCCTTGGGCAGCTGCACCATGAAATACAACCCCAAGATCAACGAAGACACCTGCCGCTTACCCGGATTTGTAAACACCCACCCCTTGCAGCCCATCGAAACCGTTCAGGGTAACCTGGCGCTCCTTTGGGAGATGCAGGAATGGTTGAAGGAGATCAGTGGTTTCGCCGCTGTTACCCTGCAGCCCGCCGCCGGCGCGCATGGCGAATTTACCGGCGTGTTGATGATGCAGGCCTATCACAAGGCCCGCGGCGATTCCAAGCGTATCAAAATGCTCATCCCCGATGCCGCCCACGGCACCAACCCGGCCAGCGCCGGCATGTTGGGCATGGAGATCGTCACCATCCATAGTGACGCCAATGGCAATGTAGACCTAGAAGCCCTCAAGGCCGCCTGCGACGACACCGTGGTGGGTATGATGCTCACCAACCCCAACACCCTTGGTCTTTTCGACCAAAACATCACCGAAGTTGTAAAACTGGTTCGCGATTGCGGCGGCTTAATGTACGCCGATGGCGCCAACCTCAACGCCCTGCTCGGCATCGTCCGCCCCGGCGATCTGGGCTTCGATGTAATGCACTTCAACCTGCACAAAACCTTCGCCGTACCCCACGGCGGCGGCGGCCCAGGCAGCGGCCCCGTTGGCGTCAGCGAACGTTTAGAGGCCTTCCTACCTGCTCCGCTTATCTACAAGGTAGAAGAAGGAACGGACGAAATTCCGCCCCTTTACGGCTACGAAACCCCCAAACAGTCCATTGGCCGCATGAAAGCCTTCCATGGTCATTTTGGCGCTATCATTCGCAGCTACACCTACATCGCAATGCACGGGCCCGATGGCCTCAAAGCCATTAGCCAGTACGCCGTGCTCAACGCCAATTACCTCATGGCGCGCCTCAAGAAAACCTACAAAGTGCCGTTCGATCGCATTTGTATGCACGAATTTGTGATGGAAGGCCGCTTCGAAGGCACCGATATCCGCGCCCTCGATATCAGCAAGCGCCTGATGGATTTCGATTTCCACCCGCCAACAAACTACTTCCCGCTCATCGTACACGAAGCCTTGATGATCGAGCCTACCGAAACCGAGAACAAGCAGACCATGGATGCCTTTACCGACGCCCTGCTCGCCATCGCCGAAGAAGCCCGCACCAACCCCGAGATCATCAAAAGCGCCCCGCACAACACCCTGTTCGGCCGCATGGACGAAGTAAAAGCCGCCCGCGAGCTAGTGCTCTGCTGCTGGCTACCGGACCAACCGCTGGACTAACCTCGGCGGTGCACCAAAGAAAAACAGAACGGGTGAAGGAGTTTTCCTTCACCCGTTTTCTTATTCTGTCCAACTCCGTTCGTTGCGGGCAGCCAAGGTTGCCCCACCGTGTTTATGTCTGCGGCCATTTCTCCAATTCTCTATTCTTACTTAGATCCTACATAATACCACCGCTCGTGAAAATGACCTCACCATCAAGCAACCACCTTAGCGGAAGACCAATTGCCCATTAATGCGCTTCCATCCGAAGGTTTCGTGATTTTCCACTTCGACCCTACATTTATCGAAACTGCTCCGATACTTCCAATGCTGTTCCTTTTTCTTTCGATAAAATTTTATACCTAATTAAGTGGGTCATTTCACTTAGAATCCTCAATATCTAACCTACCTAGTTCGCAATTCAATGTGTCATGTAATAGTTGGTTTTGGTTATAACTTATATATTGAACTTTCCTCGTAATTCTGCTGGCCGGCGCAAACTATCGGATCTGAGTTACTATAACTACTGTTATCCATCCCGAGATTCCCACTCAAAAATTCTAAGAAACATCTCATTTTTCCGACCTATCAAATTTCTCGATAATAGTTCAAATCAGTGTTGAATTCAGGTTACCTGAATTCAACATTGAAGTGCAACTAACTGTTCATGAAATGCCTCATACGGAGTTCTGTAACCGAGGCAC
>CAIRYE010000144.1 GCA_903882765.1 uncultured Anaerolineae bacterium | reverse complement strand
CGGAGTACCCTACAGCATCAAAAACTTTGGCAATGTTGGTTGTGGAAAACGACAGCCCGCCTAGAGAACCGCGCGAGGCAAGCGAACGGATGAAGACATTTTTATCGTTGGTAAGATCCTTCATCCTTATTCGATCTCCCAAGATCGCTCCACCGCTGAAGGGGCTGGATGGGTCTACCGCGATAATGGCGACTTTTTTATCTTGCTTTCTAAATTGAAGAGCTAACTGGTTTACTAAGGATGATTTGCCAGAACCAGGTGAGCCAGTTACCCCGATAATGTGGGCATTGCCAGTAAACGGAAAGAGGTGGTTTAGCGCTTCAACCCCTTCTTCGGTGTAATTTTCAACCTTGGTTAACAAGCGTGAAAGCGACAGCTTATCTCCGGCTAAAGCGTTGGATACTAAGGGGGGCATGCCGTCCACAGGAATCAAATAATTACTGCATTGAAGCGCGAATGTCTCGAATGATGTCTTCGGTGGAAGCGCCTGGGCCGTAAACGTTATCTACGCCGGCAGCTTTAAGCGCGGGTATATCCACATCAGGGATGATCCCGCCGATAAAAACTTTTATTTGGTCCTGCCCATTGCTTTTTAGTAGTTCCATGATCTTTGGTACGAGCGTCATATGCGCACCAGAGAGAATGGAGATCCCTATAATGTCTACATCCTCTTGTAAGGCTGCTTCCGAGATCATTAGCGGTGTTTGCCGTAAGCCAGTATAGATCACTTCCATGCCAGCGTCTCTCAGAGCTCTGGCTACTACTTTTGCGCCTCGATCATGCCCATCGAGTCCTGGTTTGGCGATCAATACACGTATCTTTTTTTCTTCCATGATACACCTCACTAAAAGGCTGTTCTGAATTTTTAGCCACTGTTCAGTTGGGCTAAATCATTGTTTGGTACTTGAAAACAAAAACCTGGAAATGATATGATCGCTACCAGGTAGGTCTGTTATACGATCGATACCGCGATCTTGTTCCCAAAATCGAGCAGGTCTTTCATCAATTGTTCCGAACGCGATTCCGCGTAAACCCTTAGAACTGGTTCAGTACCAGATGGTCGAATCAACAACCAAGAGTCATCCGCCAGAATGAATTTGATACCATCAAGGCTGGAAATTTCAACGATCTTTTCACCACCGATCTCCTTAGGAGCGTTTTTGGTGATGAACGCTGTCATTTCCGCTTTAGCAATAGGTCGGGCTAACCGAAGGTCTGTTCGTTCGTAATAAGCTGGACCAACATCCGCCAGCAGTTCGTTCACCAATTCGCCCAGAGTCTTGCGGTAATGGGCGATCATCTCAACCAACAACAAACCCATTATGGGGCCGTCGCCTTCGGGAATGTGCCCGAGGAAGGAAATACCACCGGATTCTTCACCGCCAATTAGCACGGGTTCGGTCATCATGAGGTCGGCGATATGGTTGAAACCAACGGGTGTTTCGTAAACCTTTAAGCCATACCGTTTTGCAAGACGATCGATCATGCGGGTTGTAGAAACAGTTCGAACTACCGCCCCTTTTAATCCACGAACCTCGTACAAATATTTCAGTGATAACGCCATGATTTTATGCGGATCAACAAAATTACCCCGTTCATCCATAGCGCCAATTCGGTCGGCATCGCCATCGGTGGCGAGGCCAAAAGAGCCGAGACCAGCGCCGATCGCGCCGGTGAGCGCGCCAAGGTTTTTTGCGATCGGCTCTGGGTGAACGCCGCCAAAGCCAGGGTTCATTTCTCCGCGCACCTCAGTAATTTCGCACCCGGTACCTTGCAAGAAAGATCGGATGGTTCCGCGACCGGAGCCGTACATTGAATCGATCACGAACCGTTGCGGGTTTTCGGCAATGATATCGGAATTGATCAGGGTGCGCAGGTGGTCGAAGTAGGTAGGAAGTGGGTTGAATTTTTGGATCAAACCAGATTCCTTTGCCTTTTGGTAATCCATCAGATTAGGGCCGCGCGCCAATTCTTCATTATCGTTGATGTAGACCTCAACCCGTCGGCATTGCTCGGGGAGCGCTGAACCGCCATAGGCTGCTTTGAGTTTTACGCCATTGTATCTCGGAGCGTTGTGCGAGGCTGTGATCATAACGCCGCCAGCGGCATGGTGATACTTTACCGCAAAGGAAATGGCAGGGGTTGGGCAATCGGATTGGGCTAACAATACTTTAAAGCCATTGGCTGCCAAAACACGAGCTACCTCTGATGCATAACGGTCTGATAAAAATCGGGTATCAAAACCAACTACGAACTTCTTCTTATCGATGTTCTTGCCTGTATCTGTGTTCCAGTGTTCTGAATCAGCGGCGTCAGCGATGGCCTGTGCCACCATCCGTAGATTGCCAAAGGTGAAGGAATCAGAAATTACGGCGCGCCATCCGTCGGTACCAAAGTGAATTGGCATAAATAGTTACTCCAAGGTTCTAAAATTTATGGTGCAAAATCTGGGGTTGCGGTAATGATGTATTTACTAAGGATCCAACCTTCAATTTCTTTTAGTTGGTCTATGATAATAACATGCACCCATTCACCGTTTTCATCGATGACAGGTGGATCGCTTAAAATTCGAACGGGATAATTGTTTAATACCGTAGTAACAGCAACGCCCCCGGGAGATATTCTTACAACAACTCCATTTGACTCCATTGACATAATTTTACCGATCACCGAAGCGGGTACCCCTGTGTTGATCGGGGTGAGAGTTGGTAATACCACAGTTGCGGTAAATGTGGCGATTATTGGAGTGTTGGACGCAATGGGCGCCGCTGTTTTTGTGGCGAATGGTGTTTCTGATGGGACAACAACCGTTGGGGTTTCGGGCAGAACCGCGGCAACATTTGCGCTGGTATTTCCCTGGATCTTGCCGCCAAACCCACCAAACAACACCAAGATAATGATACTGACCAAAATTAGCCCGCCCGTTATGGCAAATCCATTAACCGAGTTAGGGCGAACGCCGAGGTAAAAGAACATTACCAAACTGATCAACAGTGAAATGGCTAAATGCACGAAGAACACAAACAAACCAGCCGGCCATAAACCATCAATACCAGCGCCCAAGCCAAAACCAGCTACACTAACCGGTAAATAAAACGCGTATGAAACCATAAGGCTTGGAATAATTGGCCGGACATCGGATTGAACGAAGCGGAGGATAAGGATGATGGTTCCAACTACCATAAGTAGGATATCTGGCCACCATAGATGGGAGTGGTAATAAGCATGAATGTGGTTGTTTGAGGCAAAGAATCGGGATACGCCGCCAACAAGAACGGAAGCGATCAGGGCCATAAGAATGCTTGTGAAGAAACCACCGATGGTTTGTTTAAAATAGCGAAGTTCGCCTATGGTGCTTGATAGCAATGCTCCGACCCAAGGACCCAGAAAAGGCGAAACGAAGATACCGAACATCAAGATCGCGTTTGAATCAATGGCGTAACCGATACTTATGATCAACCCACATAGTATGGAAAGGAGGAAGAAATCGAGGTTGGGGGTAGAACGTTCCAAGATGGAGCTGAGTTGATCACCGATATCGCGTTGTTGGGTTGAGTCGTTGGATCGGATCGCCCTTCTTCTTCGCCGTAAAGGGGTGTATCCAGCCGAAAAATCGTTGAACTCATCGGGTTGGTCACTATTGATATCAGGATTGATGGATTTTATCTTTTCCCGAAATTCTTCAACATCTTTATCCATCCGATCAAAATCAAAATCACTTCCCTTGGGTTCGGCTTCAACGGGGATTTGTTCTTTGCTGGGTTCAGTTGGGAACTCTGGGGTATTTGGTTCTGGAAGTTTTGGCTGATTTTCTTCAGGGGTCATTGTCTCAAACTCGCGATCAACCGGAGTGGGTTCTTGAAGAGATCCAATGCGGTAATAATGTCTGGCAGAAACAGGTCTGCCGCCTCCATTGCTGAGCGGGCAGTGCCTTCGGGCGAAAGAACGCAAATACCAAGTTCTGCGGTCTTAAGCATCCATGCGTCATTCATTCCTTGTCCGATCGCAACTACCTGCTCTTTACCAAGCCGTTCAACATACTCAGCTTTTTGCTCTTTTTCATTCCCTTGCTTTATTCTGATGGATCGCAGGTTGAGAACGGCATCGATCTGATCTTGACCACCATGGGTATTGGCGGTGAGTAAATGAATTTTTAGCATACCACGCAACGAGTTGATCCGTTCAAGCACGCCATCGATCAATACCCCATCCACAGCAATGGTTCCATTTACATCCATCACTAAATGTTCTAAATTCAGGTTTGCCCTGCCAGGGATATTTATCTCAATCATATCAATATTATACAAGGAATCCTTTTTGCTTATTTTTCAACGGTTGGCAGCGATATAAAAAAGGTTGTTCCCACGTTGTATTGGCTTTCAAACCATATTTCTCCGCCCTGCATCTCGACCAGATTTTTAGTAATGCTCAACCCTAAACCTGCGCCGGTAGATTTTCTTGCCCGATCATCCTCTGAACGGAAAAATTTTGAAAAGATCTTTTGTTGGTCTTCCTCGTTCATGCCAATACCATTGTCTTTGATCGATAACAAAGCACGTCCCTGGTCCGTCATTTTAGCGGAAATCTCGATCTTTCCGCCTTCTAAGGTGTATTTAATGGAATTGCTCATCAAATTGATCAATACTTGTTCAATCCTGGTTCGGTCTACCCAAATTGGTAATAAGTTACTCGCCAGATCGGTTTCTATGGTTTGTTTTTTGTCGGCGGCTTGCCGTTTGGTGGAATTCAATACCGTTTCAATCACATCAGGGATG
>CAIRYE010000143.1 GCA_903882765.1 uncultured Anaerolineae bacterium | reverse complement strand
GTGTAACTCGGCTCTGTGGATTCCACAAAATCGAGGATCTTCACATTCGAGTCGCTTTCCAAATATAGATGGATCTTATACACAGCGGCCCACTCATGCGGCTGCCAGGTCAGCTTTATCCCGGTCGCCGAGGCGGTTGCCCCATCCGCTGGGCTAAGCGCCACCATGTTACAGCTTTGCGGCAAGCCAGCGATCTGAAAATTACTCCAGCCATCATACTCCGCTATTGCCACCCCCGACCCATTAAAGGCTTCCACATCAAACGTGTAATCGCAAGTTTGCAAGTCGCGGTCCATGGTGAAGCTGGTTTCTGTCATTTCTTTCCGATGGATCAGGGAACCGCCCCTGCCCGAGTGGAAGGTGAGCTCATAATAGGCAGCGCCTTCATACGGTTCCCAACTGAGAACCGGTCTGCTAACACCTGATAATCTTTCATCCTCTTTAGGGCTGATGATCTTTAGGTCCGTGCGGATCGTGTTAAAATCACCCACGTCCACCATCTGGTCAGCCGGCACCTCAAAATCCTTGGCGTTGAGAAAACCAGAAGTGACATAATACCAAGTATCGCTCTCCAATGCTTTGTACGTGAGGCCATACGAGCCAGGTGGAACATCCAAAATGGCGTACACACCATTCGCGACAGTACGGGTGGGGTACTCCACCCCCTCGCACCCGCCAAAGAACTTGATCTTGTCGCACAACTTTACCTCAAGCCCTTCCACAGGGCCGCCATTCCACAACATACGTCCAAACACCCCGCCAGTGCCCGATTTCGGCATTGTTCCATTGTAAACAAAGGGGGTAGGTGTTGGCGGGCCAGGCGGAAGATCAAGTGCCATGCCTCCCTCTTCTGCTGGATCCTGCCCAGCTGGGGCATCCCCATCCGCGGGTACTCCCTCCGCTTCCCCCTTTTTTTCGGCAACCGCCAGTTCGTTGGCAACGGTCGACGCGATATTTGCTAATGAACACGCTATTTGCAGCAATGAGATAAAAACCAGGCCCGTGATCAAGAGTGACAATCTTTTCTTAAACATATGTCCTCCAATCCGTTCAAAGCCGATCGACCCCAAAATGGGTATTCCACTATTAATCGTAGCATTTTGATAGGGGATTTTCAATGGAGACCCGATGGATGTGACATAGCCTGATATCCTAAATAATCGTAAGAGATGCTATTTTATCGATTTCATCCATCGCCTCGCGCCAACCCCACTCGCCCCTGCTAACCCTGTCTCCCCTAGCGACGGCTCGGTCAGACCAACCTGCCCGAGCGCGCGGACCTGAACGCTGGTGTCCGCCTCAAAGAACTCTCGCAAAAAAGGAACAGAAACACTATCAGAACAGGAAACCACCATCAAACTTGCTCACCAGCAGAAAAAATTCACGGAAAAAACCAAACGGAATTAGATCGTTGATTGACACTTCCAACCTTAAGAGATATAAGGAAAGAGAAGGATGCGAGTGAAGGTAAGATGGAGAAGCGATTCCCAACCTCAATCCACCCCGCCCCCTGTTTTGGCTGCACCCTTTTCCCTACAGCCAAGGATCAAAAAATGACCAACCAAATAACCCTCATCACTGGCGCCACCGGCCATATTGGCAATGTCTTGGCGCGCAAGTTGTGCCAGCGCGGCGAGCGCGTGCGTGCCCTGATCTTCCCCGGCGAGGATACCACTTCCCTAGATGGCTTGCCCATTGAGAAAATAGAGGGCGATGTTTTGCGCCCACAGCAGCTCCAGCCCCTCTTCCAAGGGGTCAGCAAGGTTTTCCATCTCGCTGGGCTCATCTCCATCATGCCAGGCAAATTGCCGGCGGTGCATCAAGTAAACGTAGAAGGCACCCACAACATCCTGCAAGCCGCTATCCAAGCCGGAGTGCGTCGTTTCATCTACACCAGCTCCATCCACGCCCTCGCCCGCCTGCCCCACGGCCAAGTGGTGGATGAGCAGACCCCCTTCGACCCCAACAACCACTACGGCAGTTACGACCGATCCAAAGCGCTTGCCACGCTGGAAGTGCAAGAAGCCGCCGACAACGGCAAACTTAACGCGGTCATCACCTGCCCCACCGGCGTCATCGGCCCCTTCGATTTCCGCCGCTCCATGATGGGCGCTTACATTCGCCAGGCTATCGAGCGCCAACCCACGCCGTATATCACGGGTGCTTACGACTTTGTGGATGTGCGTGATGTCGCTGACGGGCTTCTCGCCGCCGATGAAAAGGGCGAACCCGGCCAGGTGTACATCCTCAGCGGCCAGAAGATCACCATTCCTGCCTTGTTGGATGCGGTTCTAAAAGCGACCGGAAAACAATTTACCCGTTTTCACGTACCCCTAAGCCTAGCCCAATTTGCCGCCCGCTTTACCCCTTATTATTACCGCCTCACCCACAATACCCCGCGCTTCACGCCCTATTCCATCGAGGTGCTGCAAAGCAATTGCGATATCAGCCACAGCAAAGCCACCCGCGATTTAAACTACCAGCCCCGCCTCATCAGCGAATCCATCCTTGATACCGCCGCTTGGCTTTTAGAGCAAAAGCTTGGCAAGGCAATCTCAGACATTGCTTTATAGTTTGTTCGTTCGTTAGAACGAACGAAGAGATCGTCAACTTATCTTCCCCCAGCCCTGGCCACGCTCGTTTGGTCGCGACCTATACCCGTTCCATTCTCGGCAAATATTTCTGATTCAAGAAAACCGCGGAAATGCTATTCAAAAAAAGGAGGTCAACCCATCAGCCTCCGATCCATTTGGTTGGGTGAAGGGCCTTTCGGATTCTCAATTAACTGCGGCGCAGGAAGGGTTCGGTAACGTGGATACGCGGACTGAAAGAATATGCTACACTGAATTTAGTTTTTCCCTTATTCAATGCCAATGAGAAAAAAGAAGGTCAATTTATC
>CAIRYE010000142.1 GCA_903882765.1 uncultured Anaerolineae bacterium | reverse complement strand
GTCCATGAGTGACCAAGGCCATAGATTCTGTTGTTACCAACTCTGATAAGTGTAATTTCAACCCCTCCTCCGGGGTGGAACCAAACATCTGCTCCGCCGATGGACTAAGGTACGTGAATTTTAGGGTTTCCAGATCAAGCACCCAAATAACATCCACAGCGTTCTCGCTGATCATGCGAAAACGTTCTTCACTTTCTTTCAGGGCCATTTCAGCTAATTTACGCACCCGAATAATTTCTTGAGCTTCTTCAAGGCTTGTCCTTAGATCCCTATAGATCTGAATAAAAAGGAGAAGGCCGAACACAAAAAGAAAGATCTTAACGACCCAGCGCACCGAATCTTCAACGGCATACGCTGGCATTAACAATTGGTTTTGTTCCATCCAAATTAAGCCCAGTGCGCCTAATAAAATGATGGAGATAGATATCACGCTGGTCTTCCTATCCAATAAGATCACGGATAGCAAGATCAACAAGTAAAGGGTGCTACCGATCGGGGAGAATAGTGTTCCGGCATTGTATACCCCCAAAAATGCTAAGAGAATTCCCCCATAGATCAAACCAAAGCTGACTAGTTGAATTTGCCCTTTTAATAATTTTGTGCGCCAAAAAAGTTGTAAAGCAAGCATGCTAATTAGGATGATATTGAATCGTAAGCCCCTATTAGGATTCAATAGGAAGAAGATCAATACTGGCACGAGCATGAAGATGACCGACCAAATAATGAAATTGAGCAGCTTTGCCTGGCTATTTTTATTTAGATCGTTCTCAAAATGTGGCGGAGAAAAAACTTTTCTTATTCGTTCCCAATAATTCGATCGTGTCATTCCATGCTCTCCGAGTTATTTTGATTCACCGGCGGTTTTTCATTATGGATATTTTTGGATAATTTTCAGATAAATAGTGCGATTAAAATAGACGCACAGCCTACCAGTTAATAACCCCAAAGATCAGGTTTTGGTGCAAGGAATTAAAAAAAGCCAGGCGATCGCCTGGCTTTTATCTTTTCTAACGAACTTACCGAACCGCCAACTCGGTTTCGGGGTCAAAAATGTGGAAATTATCCATATTAATGGCCAATTCCACTTCCTCGCCGGTCTTAAACCCGGTTCGGGGGTCAACACGGGCAACAAAATTCACGCCGCCGGTAACCAAGTACAAATAGATCTCATTCCCCATCAGCTCGATCACATCCACCTTAGCAACGATCTTATCGGTGTGGATGTTGGACGGCAGGAACTGAGGATTCTTCACATCTTCTGGGCGAATACCAAACATGACCTTCTTATCGACCATATTCATATAAGGGGCAGATCGAGAATCAGGGATCAGCAAAGCAAATCCGGCACCTTCCACATACAACTTCCCATCTTGCTTGGTGATCTTACCCGGGAAGAAGTTCATCGCCGGCGAGCCAATAAACCCAGCCACAAACATATTGGCGGGCTTATCATACATCCCCTGCGGAGTATCCAACTGCTGCAAACGTCCCTTATTGGTCACCGCGATGCGCGAGGCCATGGTCATGGCTTCGGTCTGATCGTG
>CAIRYE010000141.1 GCA_903882765.1 uncultured Anaerolineae bacterium | reverse complement strand
TGCTGGACTCCGAAAGCCCACGCGCACTACGGTTGGTAAGGTGTAGCTAGGCGAGACTCAGCGATTTTTCGCCTGTTTCAATCGTTTGGTAACTAATAAAGAGAGTCAATGAACGTTGGTTCATTGCCTCTCTTCTTTTAAACATATTTAGCCTCGCGAGCTTTCAAATCATTCCCACTAAATTTTCCAATTGAGAGGGAATAGAATTGCTAAATGGTAAGGCAGTAATGAATCACGGATTAATGCGTATGAGGCAAATAGATGTTAGCCGAGGTTGGTCCTTCGGGTGTTGATAAAAATGAATTTATTTGATCGTTTTTGAACAAAGGGTGAAGGCGTTTTTCTTCCGATAGGCGTATCCAGTAACGTTCATGCTCAGATCAGCTTCAGCAGGGAGGTGTAGGCGGCTTCTGCTTCGATGAAGGCGGGCTGGATCTCATCGGGTTGGTTCTTTAGCAGGGCTGATTCCAGCTTGGCGGCGGCTTTTTGCAGGGCGACCCCGCCGATGGTGCCGGAGGTGCTTTTTAGGTTGTGCGCTAGATGCAAAGCATGCTCGAGGTTGTTTTCGGCGATGGCGGCGGAAAAACGAGGGAAAAAGGAGGCTGCCTCGGTTTTGAACATCGCCAGCAATCTGCCATATAGTTCTTCTTTGCGGCTGAGGCGTACTAGGGCAGCCTCACGATCATATTCGGCATGGACCGCAGGGGGTTGGGTGGCCGCGGGGAGGGAATCTGTTTGGGTTTGCGGCGCGCTGACTTGGCTCAAATTCCCGTAGGTGGATGGGATCCATTTGGTGAGGACTTTGGTTAGCTCGGCGATGTCGATGGGTTTGGTGACGTAATCGTTGAGGGTGGCGTTGAAGGCTTTTTCTCGGTCGCCGATCAGGGCGTGGGCCGTCATGGCGATGATGGGCAAAAATTGCGAGGGGGTGTTTTGCAGCAAGGCGCGAATTTTTTGGGTTGTTTCATACCCATTCATCCCCGGCATTTGGATATCCATTAAGATCAGGTGGTATTGTTCCTTGGCTACACATTCCAGAGCTTGGTAGCCGTCACCAGCGATCTGAACGACCAGCCCCAATTTTTCTAGGATCTCTTTCGCGACCAGTTGGTTGATGTCATTATCTTCCACCAAGAGCACTTTGCGGCCTTTGAAGGCAAATTTTTCTTCCAAGCGAATGTTACGCCGGCTGGTTTCTGCCGAGGAGCTAACTTTATGGCCGAATAGTTCCATGATGCCATCAAAAAGGCTTGAGGAAGTGAGGGGCTTGATCACCGCGTGTGATTGTTCCAGGAATATTTTAGAAGAGGCTTCGGCCGACGGGGAGAGGAAGAGGGTTGGCGGCAGTTTGATATCGGGGCGATTGGAGATCGTATTTACAAAATCGACCACATCCATATCTCCTGGCAGGGTCATATCCAACACCATCATATCGTAGGCTGTGCTGGTAGTGGAGGAGGCAACCAAAAAATCGAGGGCTTGCGCCGCGGTTGTGGCAGAATGGATGCTAAAGGTAAGCGAGACCATTACTTTTTCCAGAAAGTAGGCCGCATCGATATTGTCTTCTACCAGCAGCACATTTAAGCCATGCAGGTCGGGAGTAATGGTTGGAAAGGTATCCTTTCCATTTTTTTGTTTGTCCATTTCTAATTCAAAACTAAAGGTGCTGCCTTGCCCGCGAGCGCTGGCAACTTTTATATCGCCGCCCATCATCGAGATAATGCTTTTGCTGATGGTGAGACCCAAACCGGTTCCGCCATACTTACGCGAGGTGGAGTTATCGGACTGGGTGAAGGGTTGGAATAACCTGCCTACTTCCTCGGGGCTCATGCCAATGCCGGTATCTTTTATGGAAAACCGTAAGGTAGTGGTTGTTTCGGCATCGCGGATGGGAAGGATCTTGAGGACGATATCGCCAGCCTCGGTGAACTTGAGGGCGTTGCCAACTAGGTTGAGCAAAACCTGGCGCAGGCGCACCGGGTCGCCGATGAGCATGAGGGGTACATCTGGGGTGGAATTGAAGACCAATTCCAGCCCTTTTTCTTTGGCGCGGTAGCTTACCATTTCGGCAAGGCTGTGCAAGATGTCATCCAGGTTGAAATCGATGTGTTCGAGGGTAAATTTGCCGGCCTCGATCTTGGAGAAATCGAGGATATCGTTGATGATGGTGAGCAGCGATTCGCCGCTGGCGCGCAATTGGACCAGGTAATCGCTTTGTTTTTTGGTTAGCTCGGTGATCATCAGCAGATTTGCCAACCCGATCACGCCGTTCATGGGGGTGCGGATCTCGTGGCTCATGATCGCCAAAAAATCGCTTTTGGCGCGGTTGGCTTCTTCAGCTAGGTCACGGGCGATCTCTAGTTCGCGGGTACGCTCCTTCACCAATTCTTCGAGGTGGTCGCGGTATTGCTGGATCTGCATCTCGTTGTTTTTGCGGTCGGAAATATCGCGGAAGATGAAGATCACTTCCTTGGTGTCTTCGTTGCCATCCAGGCGGGTTTCATAATAATGGATGTTTTTGCCATCGTTTTGGCTAAACTCGAGGGAGAGAAGTTTGCCGGTTTTAGCGCTTTCTTTTAAAGCCGATAACAGGGAAGCCGCGGTTTCGGGTTCAAAGACCTCGGTTATGTTCTTATTTAGGTGGCGTTGCGGGTTAAACAAGCTGCTTTCACCCTCTAGTTTAAAATCGAAGATGAGGCCGTTGTAGTCGGTGCGTAACATTAGGTCGGGGATGGCATTGATGAGGGCTTTGTTACGGGCGCCGCTAAGATACAGTTCATCGTTGATCCGTTTTCGTTCCTCACTTTCGGATCTGATCTTCTTTAGGTCTTTTTCCAGATACCAATTCCCTGAAAAAGCGATCACCCCTACCATGATAAATAACAACGTGAGATTGAGCCACTGCGCGAACCCGACCGTAGCGACGGCTATCGGTAAATAGCCGTTGTTTTGGGCAAGGATGAAGAGAAGAATGGTAAGCGAATTGATCGTGGAGGAGACCAGGATGCCGCGCCGCCCAAAAATGGAACCGCTGACGATCACAAACATAACGAGCCAAGCGGTTGTGGTTGTACGGATCGTTCCTTGGAAATAAATTGAGACGACCAACAAACCAAAGAAAATGATATTTACTGCCCACTTGGTGAACCGGATGTGCCCGCCGTGCAGCATAAAAAAGAGGAAAACAAAGGTAATCGAAAGGGTAAGATTTGACGCAAGTACGCCGACATTGGGGTAACCACCGTAAAGATTACCCAAGAAAGTGAGAAAGGAGGAAGTAGCCCCAAACAGATTAAGGATATGAAGAATATTTACTTGTCGTTGGATCTCCTCATCTTGAGTGATTTGGGGGATCCGGAAAAAGGTTCTTAATATTTTGAACATATCGTAATTTCTTTCATTAAAATGTGAAAGGCTATTGAAAAATAAATGTTAAATAAAATTATAGGACAAATTCGATCTTTTTTAACATTACAAGATAATATTAAAAAAACCAATACCCAGCAGAATGTTTTTACCTTAAAAAGTGAGCGTTAAACAAAAAACAGCCCTATGCATTTTGCAATGCAGAGGGCTGTTTATTTTAATAAATACTACGCCCAGCCCTGATTCTTTACGAAATCGGTGACCATGGGGATGACGACTTCTTGGCCTTGGTAGGCTTTGATGGCAAGAAGGATCATGTAGATGGCGATAACCAGATCGGCTAACCAGCCAATAATGGGGATGAAGCTAAGAGCAAACAATAATACGCCCATCGCTAAGGCCTGAGCGATATGAGGCCTTAAATTCGGGTTGTTTTTCTTGTCCTCCATCAAGAAAAGAACCAATGCTACTAAGGGAAACAGGTAGCAAAGAGCAGCTAAGATCTTGTCGTCGTTGTTCTGGGGGGTGTTATTTTCAGTCATTTTTATTCTCCTTTTGGTATAGGTTAAATTTTAGTACAAAAAATCAAAAATTCAATAGCGTATTTGTGTTAAAATTTTAATATGAACGAACTTCGTGTTGTTTTTATGGGTTCTCCCGATTTTGCCGTACCGGCGCTGCGCTCCTTGGCGGCGGAATATGCCGTGGTGGGTGTGGTTTCCCAGCCCGATCGTCCGGCTGGACGCGGTATGACGCTGACCCCGCCGCCGGTGAAGGTTGCCGCGTTGGAACTGGGGATACCGCTGATCCAACCGGAAAAGCTGAAGGAGCCAGGTGTGTTTGAGCAGCTCAGCGCCTGGGCGCCGGACCTGATCGTGGTGGCTGCTTTTGGGCAACTATTGCGCAAGAATGTGTTGGAGCTGCCGCGCTATGGCTGCGTCAACATTCACGCCTCGCTGCTGCCAAAGCACCGCGGCGCCGCGCCCATTCAGGCCGCTATTTTGGCGGGCGATGAACTGGCCGGTGTGACCATTATGAAAATGGATGAAGGGTTGGATACCGGTCCGATGATCAAGCAGGCCTCCTTTAAGATGGCGGCGGATGAAACCGGCGGCAGTCTTTTTGGAAAACTCTCCAGCTTGGGGGGCGAGCTGTTGATGCAGACCCTGCCTGGCTACCTTAGCGGCGAAACCATGCCCACCCCGCAGCCTACTGAGGGGATGAGCTATATTGGGATGATCAAAAAAGAAGACGGACAGCTGAACCTAAACGAACCGCTTGCCGTATTAGAACGCAAGGTGCGCGCTTACAGCCCGTGGCCCGGCACCAGCCTGCAATTAGAGGGTTGGGCGGCGGTGTTGAAGGTGCGTAAAGTTTCGATGCAGCCAGGGCGGGCAAAGATCGGCTGGCGCAAGGTGGTTGCCGGCCTGCCGGCGGTTGCCGCCGCCGATGGCTGGTTGTTGTTGGAAGAACTTCAGCCTGCCGGCAAAAAGGCGATGGCAGGCAAGGCCTTTTTGGCCGGTTACAAAGATTGGGACACCGAATAATTTCATCTTAGGAGCAAACCCATGTCATCCCTCATCGGCGCCATTGACCAAGGCACAACCAGTACCAGGTTCATCCTATTTGACCAAAACGGCCAAATTGTGGCGCAAGCCCAAAAAGAACACCAACAAATTTACCCCAAGCCAGGCTGGGTGGAGCACGACCCGATGGAGATCTGGCAAAACACTCGCGAGGTGATCGGCAGCGCGTTGCGGCTTGCCGGTGGTACCGCAGGCGAACTGGCGGCGGTGGGCATCACCAATCAGCGTGAAACAACCGTATTGTGGAACAAAATTACAGGCAAGCCGGTGCATAACGCCATCGTATGGCAAGATACCCGCACCGATACCCTGTGCGCGCGCCTATCAGCCGAGGGCGGCGCCAACTGGCTGCGCCCAAAAACGGGGTTGCCCATCGCCACCTACTTCTCTGGCCCTAAGGTGATGTGGATGCTTGAGAATGACCCTGCTCTGCGCAAACTGGCGGAGGCCGGCGAGCTGCTGTTTGGCACCATCGATAGCTGGCTGATCTGGAACCTGACCGGCGAGCATATCACCGATGTGACCAACGCCAGCCGCACCCTGCTGATGAACCTGGAAACGCTGCAATGGGATGATGAGCTGATCAGCCTGATGAACCTGCCGAAGGCGATACTGCCGCGCATTTGCAGTTCGAGCGAGGTGTATGGCATGGGGCGGGGCATTTTAGAGGGCGTGAAGATCAGCGGTGACCTGGGCGACCAGCATGCCGCTTTATTTGGCCAAACCTGCTTTAGCCCGGGCGAGGCAAAGAACACCTACGGCACCGGCTGCTTTATGCTGCTTAACACCGGCACCCGCCCGGTGCACTCTACCAATGGCTTGCTTACCACTGTGGGCTACAAGATCGGCAGCCAGCCGGCGGTGTACGCCTTGGAGGGCTCGATCGCCATGGCGGGAGCGCTGATACAATGGCTGCGCGATAACCTAGGGCTGATCAAAAGCGCGCCCGAAGTGGAAGAGCTTGCGCTCACCGTGAAGGATAATGGCGGTATGTACCTGGTGCCGGCTTTTAGCGGTTTGTTCGCGCCCTATTGGAAGAGTGACGCCCGCGGCGTGATGGTGGGGCTCACCCGCTACATCAACAAAGGCCACATCGCCCGCGCCGCGTTAGAAGCGACCGCCTACCAAACACGTGAGGTGTTGGAGGCGATGGAAAAGGACAGCGGGGTGAAGCTTACCACTCTAAAGGTGGATGGCGGCATGGTGTTCAATAACTTGCTGATGCAGTTTCAGGCGGATCAGCTGGGTGTGCCTGTAATACGCCCGCAGGTAGCGGAAACCACCGCGTTGGGGGCTGCCTATGCCGCCGGTTTGGCGGTTGGGCTGTGGCCCGGCGGGTTTAACGAACTGCGCGCCAACTGGGCCAGATCTGCCGAGTGGCAGCCACAAATGGCGGAAGGGGAGCGTGAAGAGCTATATGCCGGTTGGAAGAAGGCAGTGACCCGCTCGTTTGGTTGGGTGGAGGGGTAGGGTTTTTTAGGTTAGACGGAGCGGGGATTGTTTGCCCCCATGATATTAAACAATCAACTCCAGCAAGTGATCAGATTTGGGTCCCTTGCTGGAGTTTTTTTATGCAATTATTTGAGGTACCCCAACCACTTCTCTTGGTAGGTGATCATGGTTTCGAGCATTTCTTCGATGTTGGCGTAGTTGTTGACCATCGGGTCTACAAGCAGGGCTTGCAGGGCTAGGGCTTTGGATCGGTTAATGATCGCTTCGGCGGTGAGATCGTGCACGGCTACTTGGTTTTGCAGCAAGCCGGCGAAACCGGATGGCAGTTTGCCCATCGGGATGCCGTGTACGCCGTCTTTATCGACCGTGGCGGGCACTTCCACCGCGATCCAGTTTGGCAGGTTTTCGATCAGGCCGTTGTTGGGGATGTTGACGGCTTCTTCCACGTAGCCGGAATCGGTGAGGATGCCCTCGATGATCGGCACTACCCGCTCGCGTAGTTTAAGTTCCAATTTTGGCTCGATCTGGCTTAGGTAACCTTTGTAGAAGCGGTAGAAATCGAGGATGCCTTTGTGGTCGGTGACATCGTAGGCCCATTGAATGTACTCGCCGAAGTGGCTATCAGAGGTGATGGGCATGAGGCCGAATTTTTCGAGCATCACCTGGAAGACGCGGCGCTCGGGCCAGGCTTCGGTGGGGTAGCCGGAGAGGTCTTCGGCGGTTTCGGGCCATTGGCCGGTCTCTTTGAAGTAATCTTGGATAGCGCCCATCGAGGGCATGTTGCCGAAAAAGAGCGGGGCGCGTTCCAGAATATCAGGGTAGGCATCTTTGCCGTTCTCACGGTATTTGGCGCTAAGCACGCAGCTGAAGTGGTTGAGGCCGGCGGCGCGTACTTCTAGCGCCTCGTATGGCACGCCCAAGATGTGAGGCAGGTACTTGCTGAGGGAGCCGATCTCGTGGCACAGGCCGATGAATTTGATGCCGGGGAAGGCGCGGTGGACGGTGGTGCAGATGCGGCTCATGGGGTTGCTAAAGTTGAACGCGGTGGCGTTGGGACAGATCTTCATCACGTCGGCGCAGATATCGAGGATGGGGGGTATGACGCGCATGGAGTGGAACAAGCCGCCGGGGCCGCCGTTCTCGCCATACACCTGT
>CAIRYE010000140.1 GCA_903882765.1 uncultured Anaerolineae bacterium | reverse complement strand
GCTTTGTGTGAAACCGCACTTTGAACTTTGGGTGATAGAGATTTTTTGCCAACAACCCCCACAATCCTCGCTAGGCTTGTGGGGGTTGGCTTTCGCCAACTTGGCTAGTCATGCCCAGCAATTACGAAAGAGCGTATGCCCGCCTAATTTTGCTCTTCTTCGCTCTTCTTCGTGTTCTTTGTGTGAAACCGCACTTTGAACTTTGGGTGATAGAGATTTTTTGCCAGCAACACTTACATTTCTCGCTAGGCTTGTGGGGGTTGGCTCTCGCCAACTTGGCTGGTCATGCCCAGCCACTACGAAGGAGCGCATGCCCCCGACGCTCTTTGTACTTCTTTGCTCTTCTTTGTGTGCTATGCGCACTCGGTTAGGCCGATGTGATACTTACTCTTGATCTGGTTCTTTTAGGGTTGTGTCTACCCTCGCTGGTTCTTAGCTCTTGCCATTACTAAACTTATGGTGTAAACTTACAGCGTAAGTATAGAAAAGGATCCCTTATGTCACCCAGACCCCTTAGTAGAACCTCCCGATCTGACCTGCGCGAAAGGATCATCGATGCCGCCTGGCAGCAGATCGCCCTTGAAGGCGCGCCGGCGCTTTCGCTTCGCGCGATTGCCCGCGCCCTCAAGATCGCCGCGCCCTCCATTTACAACTACTTCCCCAACCGGGACGCCTTGGTTACCGCCCTGGTGGTAGAAGCCTACACCCTCTTCGGCGACGCCCAGCACAATGCCCAACAAGCTGCCCCCACCGAGGACTTGCCCGGTCAGCTGCGCGCCATTGGTAATGCCTACCGCGATTGGGCAAACAAGTACCCCGAACGCTACCAGCTCATCTTTGGCACACCCATCCCCGGCTACGTTGCCCCGCGTGAGCAAACCTTGCCGGCAGCCGAGTGCGCAATCAGCCCGCTTGTGAGCGTCATCGCTGCCCTTCATCAGAATGGCCGCCTCAAGAGCTATCCGCCGGTACAAGACGAGGAAATGAACTGCCTCGCCATCGCCGTGCTTATCTGGTCGCGGGTTCATGGCTTCGTCTCGCTCGAGATCGCCGGCAGCCTGCCCCCCTTCGGTATGGACCCAGCCCAGCTGTACCAATACGAGTTAGACGCTATTCTTACGCAATTTCATTCGTCCAACGAAACCGTAAGCCGAAAGGTCAGCGGCGAATAATGCCACGGTTCGAACTCGTCTTCATCACACAATATTCAGCGCGGTAGGCCATTGGCTCGCGCTAAATTGGTTCGCAAAAACAAAATTATTACCGATAAGAGACTTCGGCAAACAAGAAATAACAAGCAAGATCAAAGGAGAATGAAATGACAGAATTGCATGTAGTGTATGGCACAGGCACCCTCGGGCGGTGGACAGCGGAAGCCTTGTTGAAGATGGGCAAATCCGTGCGAATGATCAACCGATCTGGCAAGATGAGCGACTTGCCCAACGGAGTAGAGCTGGTGGCAAGCGATGCTTACGACAGCGCTAAGATTATCGCGCTCACCAAAGACGCTGCTTGTGTATACCAGTGCGCCCAGCCGGCGTATTACGAGTGGGCGCAAAAATTCCCTGCCTTGCAAGGCGCCATCCTCGATGCCGCAATTGCCAACGGAACCCCCTTGGTGCTGGGCGACAACCTGTATATGTACGGCCACTTTAGCGGCAGCCTACGCGAGGATTCTCCCGTTGTGCCTACCAGCCGCAAAGGCAAAGTGCGAGCCGAGATGGCGCAGCAGATCTTGGATGCCCACGCCGCCGGCAAGGTTCGTGCCGCCATTGGCCGCGCCTCTAACTTCTTCGGCCCCTATGATGGCGCGCTCACCTCGTTCGCTATCGCCCCTGCCCTGCTCAATAAACCGGTGGACCTGATGGGCGATATCCATCAACCTCACACTTTCACTTACATCAAAGACTTCGGCAACCTGCTTGCCACCCTTGGCACCCGCCCCGAGGCCCTTGGCCAAGTTTGGTTCGCGCCAAGCAACGCTCCTATCAGCGAGGCCGAATTTGTGAAATTGCTGGAAGCCGAGCTGGGCAGGCCGGTAAAAAAGATGGCGGCCGGCGCTATGATGATGCGCATTTTAGGCTTGTTCGATAAAACGATCGCTGAATCGGTGGAAATGATGTACGAGTGGGAAGCTCCTTTCGTCATCGATACCTCAAAAGCCAGCAAGGCCTTTGGCCTGCAACCAACCCCCCTTGCGACCGCCGTGCGGGAAACCGTCGATTGGTGCAAAACAAACATAAAAGAGTAAAAATGAAAACAACTGAAGCTAAATTTTCTCGAACCTGGTGGGTGCTTCTTACCGGCCCGATCCTCTTTCTGGCGGGCATCCTGGTGATGTCGGTGTACTACGGGGTGGTCTCGCAGGGTCAAAACGTGGACGCCATCCCTACCCTGGTGGCGAACTCCACCCCGTACCAGCTGGTGGTCATCCAATTGCTGCTGCTGTGGGTGGTTTACCGCACCATCAAGAAGGAGGGTCTTTCCTGGGGTTCGATCGGCCTACAACTGGCGGCCGGGCAATCGTTTTGGCGCGAGGTGGTCATTGGGGTTGTGCCAGGCGTGGTTTTGGCTTGGGTGTACCTGACATTCCTCTCGCCGATGATGGCGAGCCTGCAGAACATTTGGGATTACGTGCCGGCTGGAGAATTGTTTAGCGCGCTTGGCTCGGCCTTGGTGCCATTTGCCATCGCCAATGTGTTGCTGGCGCCTTATGTTGAGGAAGTGATTTATCGCGGATACGGTTTTTCTAAGCTTTTAGGCAAGTTTAGCCAGCCGGTTGCCATCGGGCTTTCTTGCTTCTTTTTTGGTCTGCTGCATTGGACTGGTGGTTTTTGGTATATTTTGCTGACCGGGATTGTTGCCGGGGGCTTGTTTGTGTGGCTGCGCGTTACCCGCAAGAACCTGATCGCCCCCATCGCCGCCCACTTTGCCTTGAACCTGATCGAAACATTGGCCATTGTTTTAATGGCCAAATAAGATGAGTAATACACCCCTCCCAATTTTGGTCATCGGCGGCACTGGGATGCTCGGCA
This sequence comes from uncultured Anaerolineae bacterium, assembly GCA_903882765.1. GTDB lineage: Bacteria > Chloroflexota > Anaerolineae > Anaerolineales > Villigracilaceae > UBA5195. The sequence continues at coordinate 2,267 of CAIRYE010000140.1, read as the reverse complement.
AGCCGGTGGTTGAGCAGTTGATACGCGATGGCCGCTCGGTGCGTCTTTTGGCACGGTCGCCGTTAAAGGCCAAGGCGCTGTTTGGTGAAACCGTCGAGATCGTTGCCGGCGATTATGAAGATATGCCATCGCTTCTTTTGGCAACACAAGGCTGCGCCGGCGTTCACATCAGCATCAAAGGCGGTCCCAAAGCGGTGGATTTTGAGCGCGCCGATCATCTTGGCGTGCAACAAATTGCCAAGGCCGCCAAACAAAACGGAGTACCGCGCGTGTCGCTCATCTCGGCTTATGCCGTAAGTAAGGAGAAAGCCGACACCCCCGAAAGCATCGCCAAACTGCGCGGCGAAGCAGCCCTAAAAGAAAGCGGCCTGCCAACCACCATTCTTCGCTGTTCGTGGGTGATGGAGTCGCTGCCGCTGTTCGTGCAGGGTAGCTCGATCTCACTGATCGGCAGCCAAAAGCACCCGCTGCATTGGGTTGCCGCCGATGACTTAGCGCGCATGGTCGCTCGCTGTTTCGCCGATGACGCCACCCTGAACAAGGAGCTCTCCATCTATGGTCCCGAGGCTTGGACGATGGAACAAGCGATGGAGGTGTATCGCGACCTTGCCGCGCCGGGGATGAAGATATCGAAGTACTCTTGCCGCATGCTGGGGTTGATGGGCGCGGTTACGTTCAATGAAGAATGGAAAGGGATGGCTACCCTGATGGAGCATTACGAACGCTGGGGGGAAGATGGCTCGTCCGAAGAAGCCAACCGTCTGCTCGGCGCGCCAAAGATCACATTGCGGCAATGGTGCGAGCGGCATCGTGGGTGAGGGTTGGCTATCGCCAACTTGGCTGGTCATGCTCAGCAACTACGAAAGGGCAAATGTCACTTCCCAATTTGCTCTTCGTCGCTCATCTTTGTGTGCATGGCTTGTTCGGTCAAACCGACCTGATAAGGGCAATTTGAACTTTGGGTGATAGAGATTTTTTGCCAGCAACACTTACATTTCTCGCTAGGATTGTGGGGGTTGGCTTTCGCCAACTTGGCTGGTCATGCCCAGCCACTACGAAAGAGCGCATGCCCGCCCAATTTTGCTGATCTTTGCTCTTCTTCGTGTTCTTGGCGGCCTTTGCGCGAACCCGCACTTCTCTCTTCTTTGTGTGAGCCTGCCCTTAGCTCTTCTCTGAACCCGACAGTTGTTGCACTAACCCGGCTAGTTCGTCGGGGGTTATCAGGTCATTTTCATCTTCTTGCAAGGCGGTTACCACTTGGGGCAGGTATTGGCGCAATACTAAAAGCGAGTAAAAACGTGATTCGCTGCCGATGCTGCTAACGATACCATCCATAAACGGGGCTAGAACAGTAGGGATGCCGTATTCATCCAAAAAGAGCTTTAGTGCCTCTGCTTCTATGTAGTCGGTTGTCTTGATGCAAATTGTTCCCATTGGTTCATCCCTTCGAAAATTGGTCTCTTCATAACCGCCACACCAGCCACGGCTTTGCTTGGCCGGGTCGATTTTGGTGATCCTATTGCACTGTGTGTTGTGCCTTCCTTTAAAGTATAGTGCAAACCGTGCCGGCGTTATTTGGATTGCAGCGCCAGCCAATCGTAAAGTTCCTTATCGCGATAGACAATATGCAGGATATTTATGGTCATATCCTCATGCATGGTCATTTGCGCTTTTCCACCACATGCGCTCAGAGCATCCACTAGTTGCTGCTCTACTTCCGCTGGCACAAAAACATCCATACCGCCATGAAACGCCCACACTGGAATCTCTTTTAAGTCACAGATGTTCGCCGGCACGGTAAATGGATAGGAGGCATAACCGCCCACAGGTACCAAGGCGGAAAATGTTTTTGGGGTTTCTAGCCCAACCACCCATACCCCGTTCGCGCCCATTCCATCGCCGATCAAAACCACCCGGGTCGGGTCGAGCGCATATGTCTCAACCGTTTCGTTGATCAAGGCCACTAAGCTCGTTTTCAACGGTTCCTTCGTCCAAAACTCAAACCCACCATCCCCAACAGGAGCGATTGCTATAAAGGGAAACTCGGCGATGCCAGCTATTTGCGAAGCGAAGACTGACTCTTGTAACAACGCCAATGGTACACCACGGTAGGAGCTGCCGTGCAGATATACCAACAAAGGCATCTTTTCACCTTGGATAGACTCAGGCCCACGCGGGTCATACATAACAAAATTGAGCCCAGAAGCTTTGGAGTGTAGCTTCTGGAAACCCGGCTTAGAGGGAGCGGCGGAATTTGGATATGTCTC
>CAIRYE010000139.1 GCA_903882765.1 uncultured Anaerolineae bacterium | reverse complement strand
TCACCCGTTCGTAAAGCTTCAGTAACCATAATGGAGCGGCTAATGTTGAAAATGGCGTCCTTGCGCAAAACTTGCTGCGGTAAGATCGCCCTAGCTTGAGGGGTTGGAAAATCAAAATCTGGCAGAACAATGGTGACATGAATAGGAGATCGATTCGCTCTAGCTGGTAGTTTGATGGATAAAACCCGATCATTATGAACGATAGAGGCAACCAGCCCACCCAACATAGCAGGTGCGACGTTATCAGGGTGCCCTTCGGTTTCAATGGCAAGTTTTAAAACTTCCTCATCAGTGAGCGGATACCCCAGCAAACCATTAGCGCCGAGCATACCGGTTAGCATTGCCGCAGAAGAAGAGCCTAAGCCTGAGCCAAGCGGTACCCGATTGGTACAGTTGATCTGTAATCCAGTAAATGGTTTTTTCGCGAATTTGTAGATCAAACTGGCGGCTTCAGCGATGGAATTTTTCTCATCAAGGGGTAATTTACCAGCTCCTTCACCAACGATGGTGATGGTAGTTTTCCCATCGTTCGTCGTAATGAACTCAGCTTCATTCCAAAGGTTCAAGGCTAAACCGATCGCATCGAAACCTGGGCCGAGGTTGGCTGTAGTGGCGGGAACTTTGACGTGGATTTTCATAATGACCTTTTTGCTAAAAACGGCTTTCGATTACAGGATCGCTTGTTCGAGTGAAGCGATATCAGGGTTGATGATTTGAGGGTGACTAAAACCTTTGGTAATGATATCGGGATCCTTCATCCCATGCCCAGTACACACTGCAACCACCGTTTTTCCGGTTGGGTCAAAGGTGCCTTTTTGTATCTGCTTGTAAAGACCAGCCAAGCCGGCAACGGAGGCGGGTTCAACCCAAATACCTTCAAGCGCTGCAAGAACTTTCTGCATTTCAATGATCTCAGCATCACTTACCGCGGTGATGCTGCCGCCAGATTGTTCAGCCGCTTCAATAGCTTGTTCGCCCCTCGCTGGTTTGCCAATACGAATGGCGGTCGCGATCGTTTCGGGGTTTTCAACCGGGTGGCCCAAAACCAACGGCGCGGAGCCTTCAGCTTGAACACCCAATACAACTGGCAGCTGGGTGGATTTGATCTCGTGGAATTGTTTGAATCCAGCCCAGTAAGCGGTGATATTGCCGGCATTTCCAACCGGAATGCATAATACATCGGGAGCATTTCCGAGCGTTTCACATATCTCAAAGGCGCTGGTTTTTTGCCCTTCAATGCGATATGGGTTGATCGAATTGACCAAGCAAATTGGATGTTTGTTCGAAATATCCACCACCATAGTTAAGGCATCATCAAAAGATCCATCGATTTGTAATACCTTTGCCCCATAAGCAATTGCGCCGGCAAGTTTGCCGGTAGCCACCTTGCCTTGAGGGATAAGAACAATAGATTTGATACCAGCGCGAGCGGCATAGGCGGCAGCTGAAGCGGCGGTGTTGCCTGTGCTGGCGCAAATAACAGTTTGCGCGTCTCGGCCAACGGCTTCGCTCACGGCGGCGGTCATTCCCCGGTCCTTAAATGAACCTGTTGGATTCAACCCTTCATACTTGATGAAAAGATCAAAGTTTCTTCCCATAAATTTGGAAAGTGCCTTTGCGGGAATAAGAGGGGTGTTTCCTTCTAATAAAGTGACTGATTTGGTGTGAGCAGGCAGGTTGAGGTAAGAGCCGTACTTATCAAGTAAACCGTTGTAAGACATAGTTTTTTCCTAAAAAATTATTTCAGCCAAGTTTAACACAAAACGGGTTTAGAATTCCCTATCAACAAATTATTCTTATTTATAAAGCGAACTCAATGATAGATTTTTCGAAAATTACCAATGACCTATTCATCGGAACTACCCCGCTCAGCGAGGATTACGCTTCCCTGCATGATCTTGGGGTAAAGCTAGTTATTAATATGCGTTTTGGTCAAAAGCCATATCCCAATAACACCCTTGTTCCGATGGATATCTTATGGCTCAAAACGTTCGATAATCCGATCATTTTGATTCCGATGCGGAAACTACTGACGGGCGTTCATGCCGCTATGGATGCGATTGCGAAGGGTGGAAAGGTATACTCCCATTGCGCCAAGGGAAGGCATCGTAGCGTCGCGATGGGTGCTGCCATTCTCATCGCGCAAGGATATAAACCACAAGACGCAATGGATCTGATCAAAAAGCAGCGTCCAATTTCTGATCCCGGTCTATTCTATATACGCTCCCGCATCTTTCGATTTGCCGCCTTGTGGAGCGAGTTACATCACCCCGCTACTCCCTAATCCTTGATGAATTTTACGATCGTTACGCCATCCCCACCCTCATTGGGATGGCCTTCCTCAATCGAAGACACTTGCTCATTCCCGGATAAGTAAGAACGTACTTCTTGGCGCAATTTTCCTGTTCCTTTGCCATGGATGATGCGCGCAAAAGGCAGCCCGCTAAGATAAGCCCGATCGATATAATCACCAAGAAGCGATAAGCCATCCTCCGAAGTCTTTCCTCGGATGTCCAACTCAATTCCTGGCGAGGGTAGGCTATAGCTCATTTTGATATTCGCGTCTGCCGAGATGGTTATGTTATTAGCAGCTTTTTTTATGCGTTGCTGCCGGCTATTTGCTGTTGTAATGGCGGGTTTTTCGATCTCGCTGACCTTTTGAATTTCGGTGAGTTTTGTTCGAATACGGATATTCCCGATTTGCACTTCACCCTCTTCTTCGGCTAACGAAGTAAGAATGCCTACCTTATCGAGATTCCGCACATAGATCTTTTCACCCAGCTTGAATTTCACATCCTTGGTCGGTTCTTCAACCACCGTTTTGCGAACTTCAGGTTGTTGGCTTTTTTCGCTGATCTTTTCAACCTTTTTTTCCAATTTGTCCACATCGCCAGTGGTCATATGGAGTTTTTTCATCTCCGCTCGCAGGCGGCCAATGTTGCGTTTTAGTATCTCGAGCTCAAGCTCCGCCTCGGCTTTGGCTTTATTGATCGTTTCAAGGCGCTCATCTTCAATTTTTTCAAGCCGCGTAGCCAGGTCGTTGTTCAGGGCTTCGTTCTTTTGACGCGTCTTGGTTACTTTTTCGCGTTCCTTACTGGCCTTATTTCTTTCTCGGCGAATATCGTCCAACAATTTATCGGCTTTTAGGTTTTCGGGATTGATTCCCTGCTTAGCATCCTGAATGATCTCATCTGGCAAACCAAGCCGAGAAGCGATGGCTAAGGCGTTGGATCGACCAGGCAGGCCGATAGTAAGCCGATAAGTAGGCCGCAGGGTCGCTACATCAAATTCTAACGACGCGTTTGTGACAGCAAGAGTGTTGTGGGCAAATGTCTTTAGCTCTGGGTAGTGAGTTGCCACAAAAGTTGTAATATTCTTTTTGAGTAAGTTATTTAGGATCGCCATCGCAAGGGAAGAGCCCTCTTGAGGATCGGTTCCCGCGCCTAATTCGTCAAAAATTACCAGCGATCGGTCATCCGCTTCTTTTAGGATGTTGACAATGTTAGTAAGATGACCGCTAAAGGTGCTAAGAGATTGTTCGATCGATTGTTCATCACCAATATCAGCAAAGACATTATCGAAGATGGATAACTCGGAGCCGCTTTGGGCGGGAATATGCATGCCGCTTTGCGCCATAAGAACCAACAACCCAACCGTCTTAAGCGTAACGGTCTTGCCGCCTGTATTTGGCCCGGTGATAACAATGGCTTTTGTGCCAGGAAGCAAATCTATGTTGTTGGCGACCGAGGTCTTGGGGTCAAGCAAAGGGTGCCGTGCTTTTAAGAGATAGATACGCTTTGATTCAGTTTGATCCTTGGAGTCAAAAAGGATCGGTTCGCTCGCGTTGATCTGATCGGCATAATTGGCTTTGGCGAAGATGAGATCGATGGTGGCGAGGGCATCAATACTTTCGCTGATCTCGTTTTCAAAGACACCGATCTGGCCGCTGAGTTCGGAGAGGATTCTCCTAACCTCGTTACGCTCAGCTAATTCAACTTCTTTCAGTTCGTTGTTCAGTTCTACCACCGCCAATGGCTCAATAAAGAGGGTTGCCCCGCTGGCTGATTGGTCGTGAATGATGGACTTGATCTGGCCTTTGAATTCAGATTTCAACGGGATGACATAACGCCCGTCTCGCTGGGTGATCAAACTCTCTTGCAGCATTTGGTTGGTTTTGGTATCTCCCAAATAATGTTGCAGCCGGCTCAGCAGGCGATTTTTGGCAATATGCAATTCAGCGCGCAAGGAGCGAAGTTTGTCAGATGCGTTATCCATCACCTCCCCTTTATCTGAGATGGTCTTTGAGATAAGGTCAATAATTCCGGGGGGTACTTGTATCAATGCGGCATGCTCAGTTAGGTAAGGGTATTGATATTTCTTAAGGTCAAGGTCAGGGGATTCCTCCTCTGGCTTGATCGCCTTATTGAATTTATCCACCTTTTCACCCGGCTGTTTTTTTCCAAGAAAAAAAGCTCTCAATTCCCGGCTGGCAATGAGCGAGTATTTGATATCAAGCAAGTCGGTGGGGTCTAATACTCCGCCGCGATTTGCGAGTTTTACTTTCCCGCGGATATCATGCGCCCCGCCAACACTCACATCGTTTTTTGAGAGCAAAACCCTAGCTTCGCTGGTCTCTTTTAATTTCTTATTGATGGTGTCAAAAGAGGTGTCTGGCATTAGATCAAGGGCTAGGTCTTTTGACGCGGAAAAGGAGCAGGTTCCGCTACCTTGGACAAGATCTTCTTATATTCGAGGACCGCTAATGTTTTATTATTCATATTCTTTCACTACCAAAACAAATCTACGTTGAAAAATGTTCCTTTATCAATCCGAGTTCTGATCAATTTTCAACATCAGGAGCTAGCTTTGCCATTATTTGGGAGATCGGTTGAAGGTTGAGCCACCATTGCTCACTAGGCCTTTGTTGATCCAGATTTACGAAGCGATCAAAATCTCTCATATTATGAAAAACGATCTTCCCCAATTGCAAACCGATAAAGGAGCAACTGTTTCGTTTATTTTCAACTTCACTGATGATGAATTCAAGGCACAATCTGGCCAAGCGAGATGCCTGGATACGATCGAACGGAGAGGGATCGCCCCCTTGCTGGAGATGTCCCAATACAGCCGGGCGCACATCAAAGATCGATCTACCCTCTTCCTCAAATAACGAACAAATAAAATCGGTCGTGTAGATGGCGTTCGCGTTCTCAGCCCGAATGAACAACCCAAGCCGTTTTCCTGCGTCAAAACCGCGGTTGAGGGTATCGATATCGGTTGCAAGGTCTTTGAGGGTAACCCCTTGTTCATTAATGTATACCCGCTCAGCGCCGGTAGCGAGTCCGCTCATCAAGGCAAGATAGCCGCAAGAGTGACCCATCACTTCCACAACAAAGACCCTGCGTGAAGCAACAGCGGATTGCTTGATCTTGTCAACGGCTTCAACGATGTTGTTCAAAGCGGTATCAGCGCCGATACTAAATTCTGTCCCGGGTAAATTGTTGCTGATAGAAGCAGGCAAGCAAACCATAGGGATGTTGAACGCGGGGAAGTTATTGCGCTCATTCATCAAGGTGTTAACGGCTTCGTATCCGGTCCATCCGCCAATAACGATCAACGCGTCGATGCGATTGTCTTCGATGGTGCGGGCGATCCCATAAAAATCGCTGGTCTTTGGTATTTTGCGGCTTGTGCCAAGAACAGAACCACCTTGTGATGCCCAGCCACTTACACTCATCCACTCCAGCTCACGCACCTGATTTTTGGTCATACCTTCAAAGCCATTGGCAATGCCCAGCAAAATGTGGCCCTGATCCAACCCTAAACGCACAGCGGTTCGTCCGGCTGTATTCATACCTGCTGCCGGCGCGCCAGCGTTTAGAATGGCGATACGAAATCTTTTCTTTTGTGGGTCGGGGTTATGCGGTAAAGCGCGAACCATCGTTTTTAAAGTACTAAACGCTTCTTTAAAACTACTGCTTCGTAACGAGATCGCTTTTTCGTAATCTTTATCCGCAATGGCTTTAGCCACCGCCTGAGTTTTTTCCACACATTCCATAAGGGGCAAGTGAACGATGGAATTCGCTCGGATCCCCATAACCATCGGGGATAAATCGGTTGCTGGTTCAAGTAAAGTTTTTACAGCCTCATACCCAAGCCGTGTCGCCAAATTTCTATCGAAAGCGGATGGTTTTCCACCTCGTTGAACGTGCCCAAGCGCGGTTACCCGAACTTCTTCGCCCAAACGTTCTTCCAATAAGTTTTGAACATCGGTTGAACCAATATAATTTCCATTTCGGTCGCGGGCACCTTCAGCAAGCACAACGATATGGTCGCGGCGGCCGGCTTTAGTCCCAGCTTTAAGGCGGTCGATCAAAACATCCTGCCAGTTTTCAACATCTGGTGGTGCTTCTGGGATCAAAACCCAATCAGCGCCGGTAGCCAGTGCGCCAAACAGAGCCAAATAGCCACAATTTCGCCCCATAACCTTCACGATAAACGTGCGTTGATGGCTGGCAGCCGTGCTGGATATAGCATCGATCGCCTCGGTGATGCGGTGTAATGCGCTATCCGCGCCGATGGTCATATCGCTGCCATAAAAATCGTTATCAATGGAACCCACGATACCTGTAATGCGGATGGTGGGGTATTTTTTTGCTTCCGCGGATGTGATCGCTCCCGCAGAGGCAAGTTCTTTTACTAAGGTTGGCCATTCCTGGTGGAAAACATTCGCGCCAGTCAATGAACCATCCCCGCCAATAACAACCAAGCCATCAATTCCATTTTCAATTAAGTGCAAAGCCGCTAATTTCCGGCCTTCATAGGTTTTAAATTCATCACTTCGCGCTGTGCCAATGATGGTTCCCCCGCGTTGCAGAATTCCCGCAACCGAGTTCCAATCAAGATTTTTGATGCCATCTCCACCGCGAACCAAGCCTTGATATCCTTCAAATACCGCATACACTTCCGCGCCAAGATCAATGGCGGTGCGGACAACAGCCCGAACAGCCGCGTTCATTCCTTGGGCATCACCACCACTTGTGAGGACCGCGATACGTTTTTTCTCTGTCATGATCGTCAAACTCCTGCTGTAATTTATTGTAACATTGGCATTTTTATGCCATGTCTTTTCGCCGCGTTGATGGCGATATCGTATCCCGCGTCAGCATGCCTTACCACGCCCATACCGGGATCTGTGGTTAGCACGCGCTCTAATCGAATTGCCGCTTCAGGTGTACCGTCAGCGACGATCACTTGGCCAGCGTGTTGGCTGTATCCAATTCCTACCCCGCCGCCATGATGAAAGGAAACCCAAGTAGCGCCGCCAACGATATTGATCATCGCGTTAAGGATCGCCCAATCGGAGATCGCGTCAGAACCATCCAACATCGCTTCGGTTTCGCGATTTGGGCTGGCAACCGAACCGCAATCCAAATGGTCACGCCCAATAACGATAGGGGCTTTTAATTCACCACTCGCCACCATTTGATTGAATAATAACCCCGCTTTGGCTCTTTCACCATAGCCAAGCCAACAAATTCTTGATGGTAAGCCTTGAAAGGGAACTTTTTCGCGTGCTAATTTCAACCATCTATGTAAGTGCTCATCCTCAGGGAAAAGATCCATAATTGCTTGATCAGTTTTGTAAATATCTTCTTCCTCACCAGAGAGCGCTACCCATCGGAAAGGCCCTTTGCCCTCACAGAATAATGGCCTAATGTAAGCCGGTACAAAACCTGGAAATTCAAACGCGTCCGTTACGCCATGATTATAGGCTTGCTGGCGAATATTGTTCCCATAATCAAATACTTCAGCGCCTTTTTTCTGGAAATCAAGCATCGCTCTTACGTGCTTTGCCATCGAGTCCATTGCCATGCTTTTGTATTTCTCAGGGTCAGAGTCTCGAAGCGCGTTAGCAGCGGTTACGCTGAGGCCGCTAGGTACATAGTACAAAGCCTCGTGAGCGGAAGTTTGGTCGGTAACCACATCCGGGATGATCCCTCTAGTTGCAAGCTCAGCGAAAATATCCGCCGCGTTTCCCACCAGCCCGATCGAGATCGGTTCCCCGCTAGCTTTGTGTTCTTCAACCATCGTCATCGCCTCTTCAAGAGAATCGACAACAGTATCTACATAACCGATCGCCCGCCGCCTTTCAGCTCTCTCGGGGTCCACTTCGACCACAACACCAATTCCTTCGTTCATAGTGATAGCGAGTGGTTGGGCACCGCCCATGCCGCCCAGGCCAGCTGTAAGCACAAATTTACCTTTGAGAGAAGGCCAACCTCTTTGTTTTGCTAAAGCGCCAAAAGTCTCGTAGGTACCCTGTAAGATCCCCTGGGTACCAATGTAGATCCAGGAGCCAGCGGTCATTTGGCCATACATGATCAAGCCTTTTTTGGCTAGTTCGTCAAAGTGTTCCCAAGTTGCCCAATGAGGCACCAAATTCGAGTTGGCGATGAGTACTTTGGGCGCGTCTTTATGTGTTTTAAAGACAACAACCGGCTTGCCAGATTGCACCAGCAGGGTTTCATCCTCTTCCAAATTTATCAACGATTCAAGAATGGCATCATACGATTCCCAATTGCGGGCAGCTTTACCCCTTCCACCATAAACTACCAAGTCTTCCGGTTTTTCCGCTACATCAGGATCTAAGTTGTTTTGTATCATTCGGTAAGCGGCTTCGCTTAGCCAGTTTTTGCACGTTAGTTTGTTTCCACGGGGGGCGCGGACGATCCTGGGATTGTTCATAGTGGTACTCCATATAATTGGTAAGAATTGATAAAAATATTATACGACCAATAAAAAAACCGGTCTCAAAGAATGAAACCGGTTTTCCCGTAGAACAATATAGTATTATGCCGGAATGAAGTTGGCGAAATTTGTGTTCTTTAACCGCTGAACCAATTCGTCCTGAGCATCGCACCAAACACTCTTTATTGGGCAATCTGAAGCCAGAGCGCAGTTGCTTTCGTCGGTTGAACACTCATTCAAAGCAATTGGGCCATCTATAGACTCAACAACATCTAATAGAGAAATTTCAGCGGGTGTTTTTGCCAACATAACCCCTCCCTTTGCGCCTCGTGAGGTATGAAGAAGCCCCGAGATGGATAATTGGGAAATGATCTTCGCCAAAAAAGAAGAAGGAATTTGCTGTGCTTTGGCAATGTTCGAGGTAGATGCTCGTTCGTTTGGTTTTAATTTCGCGATATATAACATCGCTCTTATTGCGTAATCAGCCTGTCGTGTAATTTGCATAATTTCTCTTCCAGCCTAAGCATTTTTTTGAATTAGATATATATTATCAAATTTATGCCATTGTAAACCAAACCAAGGATATAACAAGTGGAAAATGTCATATATAAATATGACAACTATGTCCGATTTGTCGTTAGTGAACCACTTGTAAATTTCCAGCGCCCATTTCTACCAGAATATTAAGGCGAGGCCCGGTTCCATCCTGCGTGTAAGTATTATTTACTTTGGTCCATTCTCTTGGAACCTGTATGTTGGTTAGCCCGGCATCGATTTGAATGGAAGCGTTGATACCTTCAGGAATGGTAAGCGTAATGTTGCTGAGTCCAGATCGGATGGTGATATTCCCATCACGGGTGAAAGCTCCAGAGAAATCAAGGTTATAGTTACCAGCGCCGCTATCGAAAATAAAGTTGGTAAGATTGGCGTTGCCAAGATGAAGCATAGAGATGTTGGATGCGCCGGTTTTGTAGCTAAAAGACTGTAACACCTGAGAGTTCGGTGAAGAAAAATCGAGTGTAACATCACAAGCGCCATCAGCAATAGCAAGTTCCGTAAGGCTCAATCCACCGAGATCAAAGATCCCTTTATAGGCGCCAGCGTTGATGCTGAGCGCAAGTGGCGCTGAACCAATTTGTAGATCCCATTTATTTACCATGCCATTGTTGGCAGGGATATTCTTGAATTGAATGTTCCCTTGTTTAAGTTCAACCCTACCATCATTTTGTTCAACGACGGGCTTTAGATCAGGAAAATTATAGATCGCGGTTCCATCCACCAAACGAGAAGACCCGCCAGCAAGTTTCATTTCGCCGCCGCCAAAATTAATGGTGAGAGCGGACAGTTTGCCTGTATCCTCGATGAGGATGTTTTCGGTTTTTTCTGGTGAAGGGGTTTGTATAGCCGAAAAGTTGGAATTTATGCCACAGCCAGTTAGCAGTAATGCCATTAGGCATCCAAAAACGATCAATTTATTTTTCATAAAATTACCTCCTATATTGATAAATATGAATCAACACATTATCAATTATGGTCTATTTTTCCCCTTAGTCGCAAGTAGAAATATCGAAAAGGTAACGGCCATCGATCAAATTACCATTTTCAATTACTTCAATCTTATCCACTTGCTGCAAGCAATCGCCCTTGATAACGCTTTTGTATTTAAGAAGGTATCTAAGATCCGAGTAAAAATAATCATACCCAGCCTGATGGATCAAAATAGGATCTGGTTTTTTGTTTAATTTATTCCACGCAGGTAAGGTTTCCCCCATCGTTTTAGAAGAGCGGATCGGTCTTCCAAAAATGGTAGCAGAACGTGGGTAAACGTGGTCAAAAACCATCGTATTTGGTCGAAGAGTATCCCAATTGCGCTGGAACATTTGTCCGTCAAGATTGTTGAGGAAGATAGCGTAAACCGGTTGGGTCATGGCGGCCATCTGAACTCCAAAAAGAGCGACACCGCTAAATACAGTTATTACGCCCC
>CAIRYE010000138.1 GCA_903882765.1 uncultured Anaerolineae bacterium | reverse complement strand
GATAAATTTACCAGCAGGCAGGTTCCATCTTTTCTTTGATGTTCCGTGATAACACTCTTCAACTCATCGCCAGCTTCAAGGGAGGCATACAAAGCAGCCATTTCACCTTGTTTTTCGGGTGGGATCGTGCGCAAAGGTTGATTCATCGCTTCCAACTCACTCCAGCCAAAAATTTTCTCGGCGGCAGGGTTCCATATCTTTACGATACGGTTGGTATCCGTTTGGATGATCGCCAGTTGCGACGACTGGATAATGGTATGGAGAGTTTGGCTTTTCTCTTGCAAAGCCAAGGATGTATTCTCAATTTCCTTCCCCATTAGGTTGAATTTTATTTGTATCTCCCCCAATTCATTATTGGCATGAACCTGAATAGGAGTAAAAAGTTCTCCATCATTAATCCGCTCAACCGCTTTTTGAAGATCCTTGACGGGAACAAGGAAAGAGCGGTAAAAGAACAGATATTGCAGCGCAAGATGGATCAGCATAATTAGTACTAGAACACCCCTAGAGTAGGTGAACATCCTCCAGATCCTTGGGCCGGCTTCCGCCAATGGCAGATCGATCGATACCGCCCCGATCACATTCCTTCGGTTGGCTTCAGATCCACTTCCAAGAATGTCGTGAGAGAGCCGCATAAATTTTTGGCCATCGCTTGAAAAATAAAATGGTTTGTAAGTGTTTTCCTCCGATTGCATAACCTCGATCAGGTTATTCTGGTCGGATATTTTTCCGATTAGGGTATGATCGGTATCGGCGATCACTCGCAGATGAACATCTACCACGCTGATGCGCTTGAAGGCGGGGATGTTTTTTGAAAAATTATCAATGGCAGATTGGACCTGATTATTTTGATAAGTGCCAGAAACATCCAGAAGATGGGGATCTTCCCGGATCAGATTCACTAACATTTCCATGGAACTAGAGCCAACGGTCAAGGTATTTTGGTTAATTTCCGCGCTAATAATGGAATTGAGCAATAAAATGGCTGCCAGTGTTGTTACGGCAAAACCAGTGGATTGCCAAATTAGGTTGTAAATGGCGAGCGAAAAAAACTTACTCGTTTTATTTGAGTTTTCTAGGTTCGGATCAATTCCTTTACGTCTACGGACAAGCAACATCCCTATTCCAGCCCAAAGAAAACACATTATTCCTAAGGACATTAGGATCAATGGAATGGACGTTTCGACCCAAGTAAGGCGAGCGACCTCAGCTCGGACCTGATTGGCGCGCACTAAAACATCATCACCAGCTGTTGCTCCAGCCCACTTTGAAACAGGGGCAAGTCTTTCGCCGGTATCGCGATCGAATATATAATCCCCGGTCAAACAACCTTCTTCGATCTTAATGATCTCGCCGGTGATCGGTTCCACCCAAACTTGGAAATTGAATTTGTCTTGGTCGCATTTAATTTCTTGCCGCTCCGAAACTTGGGTACCAGGATATTGCTGCGTACCGATATAGGAGTTTGTGTACTCTCCCCTGCCAAAATAGGAAAAGACGTAGGTTGCCAACCCATCTACTTCAACTTCTCGTTGAAATGCCATTGGCACACCAGTTAAATAATTGGCTCGCAAGATGTAGGTCTTTTTTTCGACATGGCGGGGAAAAACGAGGTATTGCCCTTGGTAATCCGCGGTGAGGTGTTGGCCATTTGCTGGGTTCACATCCGCATGCAAGATATATTCCCAGGCAGGTTCACCCGTATCCAGATCCTCAATAAGGAAAGAATCTTCGACCCGAACGCTGTTTGGTCGGCCCTCCTCCGAGATGATGCGCATCGTTCGTTTGTATATACTTGTTTTATTGGTTAGTGGAAATTCGCCGTCAATGGCGTTAGGGGGGGTGTTAAAGCCTATATAATTCGCGGTCCAAGACCAATTTGCTGGCAACCGTTGTGTTAATTGTGGGGCAACCGCAAACTTCCAAAACGCGGCTAGTACAAGGATGGTTAATCCGCTGATCACCAAATATCTGGTTCTCACTCATGTTCCCCGATCCTATGAATATGTGCAAGTGCTTTTGAAAAAACTGGAATGAAATAGCGACTATGGTAAGCCGCTATTGATCATTTACCTACTATCAGTATAGCACTCTGAGGGTCGGAATAGTGAAACCGGGACCAATGGGATGGGTATTGCTCGAAAATATGCCGTTTTTTGGGGTACACCTATCGATCTTAGTAGATATCGGCGATGGCTTCGGTGAGTACGCTTTGCAGGTTGGTAAGCAAGATGGCGGCGTTCTCTGTTTTTCCGGCGGCGAGTTGCTTCTCCATCGCCAGTGCGGCATCCGCTACCCGCAACGCCCCGATGGAGCCCGCCACGCCTTTTAGGGTATGCGCCAGCCGGTGCGCGGTTTCGATATCGCCATTGGTGATCAGGTCTGCCATTACGCTTACATCTTGCGAGTGCTCTTTGATGAACATTTTTAAGATCTTGGTATACAGAATATTGTTGCCGCCCAATCGATTGAGCGCGCCGGTTCTATCGAGGATCGGTTTTTGAACTTGCCCGAGGCGGCTGGTTTGTTTTAGCGGCTTTTTGTTCGCCTTCAGCTCTCCGGTTTTGCGTACCCAACGCAGCAGGGTTTGCACCAGCAGGTTCACATCGATCGGCTTGGTGAGGTAATCATTGATGCCAACGGCGAAGGCTTTTTCGCGTTCGTCTGCCAGGGCGTGGGCGGTCATTGCCACGATCGGGATCTGAGAGATGGCCGGGTTGGACATCTGGCGGATCTTGCTGGTAGCCGTGTAGCCATCCATTCCGGGCATCTGTATATCCATCAAGATCAGATCGAACAGCCTAAACTGCACCGCTTCCACCGCCTCCAAGCCATTCCAAACCGCGGTAACGTTTACCCCTAACCGTTCCAAAATATCCCGCGCTACCATTTGGTTTATTTCATTATCTTCTACCAAAAGAATGCTTTTGTTCACCAACTCTTGGTCGTATTGCAAGAAGGTGGTTTGCTGATTTTTAGTGGATTCTAAGTAGGGCATCTCGCCGAACACGGTCATCACAGCATTAAATACCGATGAGGTGGTAAAGGGCTTTTCAATGGTTCCCGAGATCTCGGTGATGTTTGCCAGGGTTTGAGCGCCTTCGGGCGGTACCAATAACAAAATGGGGGTTTTACCTTTTACGATCTGGTACACCTGTTTTAAGCCGGTTAGGTCGGTCATCAACGGCATGGTTTGGTCGATGATGATGAGATCGAAGGATCCAGGTTTCTCGATAATGCTGAGAACTTCCCCAACATTGGCGGCGGTTTTGGTGGTAAAGGTGAGCGACTTTAAAGCATTGTTAAGGGTGGAGAGGCTCTCGGGGTTATCATCAGCAACCAAAATTTTCAGCCCGTGCAGGTCGGGGTTTACCGCCAGTTCCACTTGCATATCGGGCTGGCTAATGCCCACCTGAACGTGGAAGGTAAAGGTGCTTCCTCTTCCTACTTCACTTGTCACTTCAATGTTTCCGTTCATCATGCCAATAATGCGCTGGCTAATGACCAAACCAAGGCCGGTTCCGCCATACTTACGGGTGGTGGAGGAATCGGCTTGCTGGAAGGGTTGGAACAATTGGGAGGCTTGTTCTTTGCTTAGGCCAATGCCGGTATCGGTAACGGCAAACTCCAGCACAATGCTCTCCGCAGTCCGCTTTAGGACGTTGATCTTGAGCAGGATCTGGCCGCTTTCGGTGAATTTGATGGCATTGCTAACAATGTTCAGCAGCACCTGACGCAGGCGGGCGGGGTCGCCCACCAACATACGCGGAATTTCGGGGGCGCTGTTGAACACCAATTCGATGCCTTTTTCGTAGGCTTTTAGCGAAACCATATTGGAAAGGGTGTGCAGCACCTGATCGAGATCAAAATCGATCTGCTCGATGGAGAGCTTGCCGGCTTCGATCTTGGAGAAATCGAGAATATCGTTGATAATGGCGAGCAGGGTTTCGCCGGATGTTTTGATGTTCTTGAGGTAGATGCGCTGTTGGTTATCCAAATGCGATTGCATCATCAGCTGGGTAAGGCCTAACACACCGTTCATGGGTGTGCGAATTTCGTGGCTCATGACCGCCAGAAAATCGCTTTTAGCGCGGTTAGCGGTTTCTGCCTGGTCGCGGGCCAGCTCAAGCTGCAGGGTTCGCTCTTTTACCAGCGCCTCGAGGTGGTCGCGGTACTGCGCCAGCTCTTGCTCATTTTTCTTGCGTTCGCTAATATCGCGGGCAATGGCAATGACCTCAGAAGACGCCGCATTGGGTTCGATACGGGCTTCGTAATAACCGATGGTG